>CANJKY010000389.1 GCA_947474875.1 Gemmataceae bacterium | reverse complement strand
GTACGCCGGCAACCTTTTCAATCTGCCGACGGTGGCGTACAGCGGGGAGAACGACCGGCAGAAGCAGGCGGCCGACATCATGGTGAAGTACGCCAAGGCCGCCGGCGTCGAGTTCCCGCACGTCATCGGGGCGAAGGCCGGGCACAACTACACGCCGGACGCCCGGAAGGAGATCAACGAGAAGATCGACGCGGTCGTGGCGAAGGGGCTGCCGCAGAACCGGAGCGAGATCAAGTTCACGACGTACACCCTGCGGTACAACCAGTGCGGCTGGGTGCGGATCGACGGGTTGGAGAAACAGTGGGAGAAGGCGGAGGTGAACGCGACCAGGGATGACCTCACGGTCAACTTGACAACGAAAAACGTCTCCGCTCTCCGCGTTCAATTCGGAAGCCGCGGCGTGAAGATCGCTGGAACCGAAGTTGTCCAGCCGGGGAACAATGATGCGGTACGGACCTTTCCGTTCCGCAAGGTCGATGGCAAGTGGAAACTGACAGCGACTGGTAACGACGGGTTGCAAAAATCCCCCGGTCTGCAAGGGCCGATCGACGACGCCTTCATGGACTCGTTCCTGATGGTGCGGCCGACGGGCACACCGGTGAACGACAAGATCGGCGCGTGGACGCAGAAGGAGATGAAGCACGCCGCGGACCACTGGCGGAAGCAGTTCCGCGGCGACGCCCTGATCAAGGACGACAAGGACGTGACCGCCGAAGACATCAAGAACAACAACCTCATCCTGTGGGGCGACCCGAAGTCGAACGCCATCCTGGCCAAGATCGCCGACAAGCTGCCGCTCAAGGAGTTCGGTGACAGCACGGTGACACTGTGCGTCTACCCGAACCCGTTGAACCCGGCGAAGTACGTGGTGCTGAACAGCGGGTTCACCTACCGCGAGTACGACTACCTGAACAACGCCCGGCAGGTGCCGAAGCTGCCCGACTACGCCGTCATCGACGTGTCCACCCCGGCGAACAGCCGGTTCGCCGGCAAGGTCGTCCGCGCCGGGTTCTTCGACGAGCAGTGGAAGTTGCAGAAGGACGACGGGAAAGGGTCGAACTGACGGCCCGGAAATGCCGAACCCGGCGGTTGCCCGCCGGGTTCGAGATCCGTCCGAGTCAGGTGCTCACTTCCCGGCGGTGAACTTCTTCAGTTCCATCGTCACCGTGATTCCGCCGGGCAGAGCCATCTCCTGCTTGATGATGCCCACCCCGTCGGCGTACCAGTTGGTGGCCTTGATCTCCTGCCCCATCGCCTTGATGTTCATCTCCACCGGGGTGGCGGTGTACTCGCCGGCCGCCACCTTCACCTTCTCCGCCTTCTTCGTTTCGAACGTGGCGTCCGCCTCCTGCCCGGCCAGGGCGATCTTGGCGTCCCACTTGTCCCCCTCCTTCACCGGGTACTTGAGGGCGGTGACCGGGGTGGCCAGCTTCTGCCCCTGCATGGAGTGCCGGTACACCCCCTTGTCGTCGGCCGACATCTCCTCGGTCAGCTTCTGCGGGCCGACGGTGGTGGACAGGGTGGCGATGGCCGCCTTCCCCTTCTCCTTCGCCTCGGCCACGTCCGTCACCTCCTGGCTGGCCTCCAGCTTCTGCCCGTTGGCGTTCACCTCGTACTCCCACTTGGTGCCCTTGGCCAGCGGGTACAGGTTCGGGGCCTTCACGTCCTTCTTGTCCTGGGCAATCACGCCGGCGGCGGCCCACACGACCACTGCGGCAGCGAACAGGGTGCGGCGCATCGACAACTCTCCACACGGTGGGGGCTGAATCGGGCGGCACGGACACGGCATCCGCGCGTCCAGCTATACTAGGTATCAGACGGTCCGAAACGGGCCGAATTCAGGGGAGGTCCGATGCCCGGGCGGGTGGTGCTGGCGATGAGCGGCGGGGTGGACAGTTCGGCCTCGGCCGTCCTGCTCAAGAAGCAGGGGTACGAGGTGATCGGCCTGTTCATGCGGACCGGCACGCACACCGAGGAGATCGACCACCGGCCGGACAACAAGAAGGGGTGCTGCTCGGCCGTCGACGCGAACGACGCCCGCCGGGTGGCGGACAAACTGGACCTGCCGTTCTACGCGCTCAACTTCGAGCGGGAGTTCGACAAGATCATCGACTACTTCGCCGACGAGTACCTGAAGGGCCGCACCCCGAACCCGTGCGTGGTGTGCAACAACTGGCTGAAATTCGGGCAGTTGTGGGCGTTCGGGAAGCAGCTCGGGTGCGACTTCATCGCCACCGGGCACTACGCCCAGGTACTGAACGGACCCGACGGCCCGGAACTGCACAAGGGCATCGACCCGGACAAGGACCAGAGTTACGTGCTGCACGGCATCAAGCGGGAGGTGCTGCCGCACCTGCTGTTCCCGGTCGGCGGGTACACCAAGCCGCAGATCCGGGCGTTCGCCGCCGAAGCCGGGCTGACCAGCGTGGCGGCCAAGCCGGACAGCGTGGAAATCTGCTTCGTGCCGAGCGGCAACCACACGGATGTGGTGCGGAGGCGGCGGCCGGAAGCGGTGACGGCCGGGGTGATCCGCGAGAAGGACGGTACGATCCTCGGCGAACACGACGGCATCGACCGGTTCACCGTCGGCCAGCGGAAGGGGCTGGGGGTGGCGGCCGGCAAGAAGCGGTTCGTGCTGGAGGTGCTGCCGCAGTCGAACGAGGTGATCGTCGGCGACGCCGAAGACCTGCTGACGTCCGGGTTGGAGGCATCGCGGGTGAACTGGCTGATCGACCCGCCGGTCTCCCCCCTGCCCTGCACCGCCAAAATCCGCTACCGGCACGGCGGGTGTGACGCCACCATTACGGCCACCCCGGACGGCGGGGCGGTGGTGCGGTTCGCCGAGCCACAGTCGGCGGTCACGCCGGGGCAGGCGGTCACGTTCTACCACGGCACGCGGGTGCTCGGCGGCGGATGGATCGAGCGGGCGGACGCGGTGCAGAGACCTCACCCCCCCGGCCCCCCTCTCCAAAGTGGAGAGGGGGGTGTTCAACGGCCGTAGCACTCCGGTTTGCCGCGAGGCGCCGCCGAGCGCGAACGGCCCACGCGCTCGGCGGCGCCTCGCGGCAAACCGGCAACTTGTCTCCTTTGAACACCCCCTCTCCCCGTGGGAGAGGGGGCGGGGGGTGAGGTCTGCTTCATCACCACCCCCCTAGCGGTCGGGGTTCACCAGACATCTGTGGATTCGCCCGAATACCCAAACGTTCGCACCCGTCCAGAATTGACGCCCCTGAGCCGAGTGACTAAACTCATTCGTTATTCCCACCCCACCCGGACCGTTCTCGGTCCGCCTGTTGCAGCCGATTTTTCATCCCCACCACCCACACCGGACTGCGGCTCAAACCCGACGACTCACCGGACCGGAACTATCGCCCCACGCCCGAGCGTCCAACCCGGCACCACCCGGTTGCCCGTTACGACCGTGCGAGTAAGACTGTTCCGCCGGGCCGGATCGAATTCCCCAAGCCCCGTGACCGCGACCCCCCGTAAAGGAGTCCGCTCGTGAATTTCCGCTCCACCTTCTGCCCCGGCTCGCCCCTCGACCGCCGGTCGTTCCTGCACGTCGGCGCGGTCGGCGCGCTCGGCCTTACCCTCGACCAGTACTTCCGCCTGCAATCCGCCCAGGCCGCGGACGCCACCCCGGCCGCCAAGAAGGGGCCGAAGGCGGAGTCGCTCATCCACATCTTCCTGCCCGGCGGCCAGGCCCACCAGGAGAGCTGGGACCCGAAGCCGAACGCCCCGATCGAGTACCGCGGGGAGATGGGCCAGGTGCAGACGAACGTGGACGGGGTGCTGCTGAACGAGTGCCTGAAGCAGACGGCCAAGGTGACGGACAAGATCACCATCTGCCGGGCGATGACGCACGGCGAGGCGGCCCACGAGCGGGGCACGCACAACATGTTCACCGGCTACCGCCCCAGCCCGGCCATCGTGTTCCCGAGCATGGGCAGCGTGGTGAGCCACGAGCTCGGGGTGCGGAACAACCTGCCGCCGTATGTCGCCATCCCGAGCATGCCGACGAACTACGCCGGCAGCGGGTACCTGAGCAGCGCGTTCGCCCCGTTCAGCCTGGGGTCGGACCCGGCCAACGGCGGGTTCAAGGTGCAGGACCTGGCCCTGCCCGGCGGGGTGACGGCGGACCGGTTCGCCTCCCGCCGGCAGATGATGGACGCGGTGAACGACCACTTCGCCAAGAAGGAGAAGAGCGACAACCTGGACGCGATGGACACGTTCTACCAGCGGGCCTACGGGCTGATCTCCAGCGAGAAGGCCCGCGATGCGTTCGACATCAACAAGGAGGACGCCAAGCTGCGGGACGCCTACGGGCGGAACGCCGCCGGCCAGCGGTTGCTGCTCGCCCGCCGGCTGGTGGAGGCCGGGGTGCGGTTCGTCACCCTCACCTACGGCGGGTGGGACCTGCACAACGGCATCGTGGCCGGGACGAAGAGCCAACTGCCGCAGCTCGACCAGGCGTTCGCCGCCCTCATCGCCGACCTGAGCAGCCGCGGGCTGCTGGACAAGACGCTGGTGATGATCTCCAGCGAGTTCGGCCGCACCCCGAAGATCAACGGCACCGCCGGCCGCGACCACTGGCCGAAGGTGTTCAGCGTGGTGCTGGCCGGCGGCGGCATCAAGAAGGGGTTCGTGTACGGCAAGTCCGACGCCACCGCCAGCGAGCCGGACGAGGACGGGCTGACCGTCGAGGACCTGGGGCAGACGGTGTACCACTGCCTGGGCATCGACGCCACCAAGAAGCTGATGTCCCCCGGCGACCGGCCGATCGACATCATCCGCGAAGGGCACCTGCGGAAAGAATTGCTGGCGTGAGACAAGGTGGATTCCGGTTTTCGCCCCGGAGGGGCCGCCGGATGTAGCCCAGGGCGGAAGCCCTGGGTAACGGATGCGAATAAGCAACACGCCCCGG
>CANJKY010000388.1 GCA_947474875.1 Gemmataceae bacterium | reverse complement strand
CGACCCAACGGGGAGCGCGCCCGACGCGCTCCCCGTTGGGTCGCGGCTCACCACGCTGCGTCGCGTCATCTCCGCCGGGGCACCCGCGAACATCCCCGTCATCCAGCGGTTCACCCAACTGCTGCCGCCCGGCGTGCAGGTGTTCACCCCCTACGGGGCGACCGAGGCCCTGCCGGTGGCGAACATCGGCAGTGACGAAATCCTGGGTGAAACTCGGCACCTTACGGAGCGGGGGAAGGGTGTGTGCGTCGGGCGGCCGGTGGCCGGCATGACCGTCCACGTCATCCGCATTTCCGACGACCCGATCCTCGAATGGAGCGATACACTGTGCGTTCCGCCGGGCACCGTCGGCGAGTTCGTCGTCCGCGGGCCGGTGGTGACGAAGCGGTACTTCCGCCGAGATGCGGCCACCCGGCTGGCGAAGATTCTGGATAAGGGAACCGGCGAGGTGCTGCACCGCATGGGCGACGTGGGGTACACCGACGACCGCGGCCGGCTGTGGTTCTGCGGCCGCAAGAGCCACCGGGTGGAAACCCCGCACGGCCCGCTGTTCACGGATATGGTCGAGCCGGTGTTCAACGCGAATCTCGAACCATGCCGGGTCGCATTGGTCGGCGTGATCCGGGCCGGCGTTGCGCATCCGGTGTTGTGTGTGCAAGGGACAGGAGTTGTGAAGGCGGGGGTTAAGTTGAAGTGGACTTGGCACAGGATGGTCTGCCAACTGCGGGAAGTGGCCGAGCGGTTTGAACACACTCGCCGGATTGAAACGTTCTTGCATTACACGAGCTTCGGCGGCTTCCCCGTGGACGTGCGGCACAACTCGAAGATCTTCCGCGAGAAGCTGGCGGTGTGGGCGGACACGACGCTCGGCCCGGCGTGGAAAGGCGGGCCGGCATGAGAGCGCTCGTCACCGGCGGCGGCGGGTTCCTGGGCGGGGCGATCGTGCGGAAACTGCTCGCCCGCGGCGACGCCGTGCGGTCGTTCACCCGCTCGTGTTACCCGTGGCTGAGCGAACTCGGCGTCGAGCAGGTGCAGGGGAACCTGGGCAAGCCGGACCAGGTGGAGCGGGCCGTCGCCGGGTGCGACGTGGTGTTCCACGTGGCGGCCAAGGCCGGGGTGTGGGGGCGGTACGACGACTACCTCGCCACCAACGTGACCGGCACGGAGAACGTGATCGCCGCGTGCAAATCGCAGGGCGTCCGCCGGCTGGTGTACACCAGCACGCCGAGCGTGGTCCACGGCGGCGGCGACCTGGAAGGGGCGACCGAGAGCGTGCCGTACCCGGACCACTTCGAGGCCGACTACCCGCGGACGAAGGCGATGGCCGAGCGGGCGGTGCTGGCGGCAAACGGCCCGACGCTGGCGACGGTGGCCCTGCGGCCGCACCTCATCTGGGGGCCGGGCGACCCGCACCTCATCCCGCGGCTGCTGGCGAAGGCTAAGGCCGGGTCGCTGCGGCGGCTGGGCAAGCGGGACGTGAAGGTGGACGTGACGTATGTGGACAACGCCGCCGACGCCCACATACTCGTTGCGGACAAGCTGTCGATCGGCTCGCCGGTGGCCGGCAAGGCGTACTTCATCAGCAACGGCGAGCCGGTGGTGATGTGGGACTTCCTGAACCGCGTCATCACCGCCGCCGGCCTGCCGCCGGTGACACAATCTGTCCCCGTCTGGCTGGCCCGGTTCGTGGCCGGGGTGCAGGAGCGGGTGTTCCGCCTGTTCGGCCTGACCCGTGAGCCGAACCTGACGCGGTTCGTGGTCAGCCAGATGAGCACGTCGCACTGGTACGACATCTCGGCGGCCAGGCGGGACTTCGGGTACGAGCCGGCGGTGAGCGTCGAGGAGGGGCTGAAGCGGCTGAAGGAGAGTTTGACGACGCCGGTGTGATTGAGAGTGGTAGGCACACTCCGTGTGCCGTTCCGGAACGGCACACGGAGTGTGCCTACCACTCAAAGAACCCGCCTTGACCCCTGTTTCCGACGCGGAGTACCATCCCCGCCCCGCGACTCGGTACGACCGCACGGATGCAGACCCCCCAGCCAGTTCTCCCCCCGCCCGAAGCCCCGCCGCCGGACCTGGCGTACTTCCGCGGCCTGCACGAGCTGCTGCCGGCCCCGTTCTTCAACACCCAGGCGTTCCTCGTCTTCTTCGCCGCCGTCGCCCTGGTGTACTGGCTCACCCCGCGGCGGTGGAACACGGTGCGGGTGTGGTGGCTGGTGGTCGCCAGCTTCCACTTCTACGCCGCGTGGAGCTACGAGTTGGCGTTCCTGGTGCTCGGCACCACCGTGGCCGACTACACGTTCGCCCGGCTGATGGACGACGATCGGCTGAAGCGGTTGCGGTTGCTGCTGCTGCTCACCAGCGTCGGCATGAACCTCGGCGTGCTGTGCTACTTCAAGTACTGCGACTTCTTCCTCGGCTCGATCAACACCGCGCTCACGAAGGCGGGGTACAACCCGGCGTTCGCCGCGCTGACGGTGATGATCCCGTTCGGCATCTCGTTCTACACGTTCGAGGCGATCAGTTACGCGGTGGACGTGTACCGCCGGAAGATCCGGGCCGAGCGGAGCCTGCCGCACTTCGTGCTGTTCATTCTGTTCTTCCCGCACCTGGTGGCCGGGCCGATCGTCCGGGCCGGCGACTTCCTGCGGCAGGCCCACCGGCCGAAGCGGTGGAACTGGCTGCGGGTGCAGGCGGGGGTGCAACTGTTCCTGCTCGGCGTGTTCAAGAAGATGGCGATCGCCGACCGCATGGCCCAGTTCTGCGACCCGGTGCTGGCCGCCCCGACCGAGTTCAACACGTCGGCCGTGTGGCTGGCGGTGCTGGCCTACGCCGTCCGCATCTACGCCGACTTCAGTGGGTACTCGGACATGGCGCTCGGGCTGGCCCACCTGCTCGGCTACCGGCTGACGGTGAACTTCAACCTGCCGTACCTGTCGGCGAACGTGAGCGAGTTCTGGCGGCGGTGGCACATCAGCCTGAGTTCGTGGCTCCGCGATTACCTGTTCATCCCGCTCGGCGGCAGCCGCGGTAATAGCTTCGCCACCAGCCGCAACCTGATGCTGACGATGCTGCTCGGCGGGCTGTGGCACGGGGCGGCGTGGAGCTACGTCATCTGGGGCGGGCTGCACGGCCTGTTCCTGATCGCGCACCGCCAGTTCCGCGGCTGGTGCGAGTCTCGCCCGCGGCTGACGGCGGTACTCGAATCGGTGCCCGGTACCGGCGTTCGCATCCTGGTCACGTTCGTCTGCGTCAGCCTGGCGTGGGTGTTCTTCCGGCCGGACGTGCAGGGGTCGCTCGACATCCTGGCCCGCATGTTCGCGTACTCGCCGGGCAAGCCGCTGCTCTTGAGCAACCGCAGCCTGTGGTGGACGGTCGGGTTCGTGTTCGCGTGCATGTGGCTGTGGCGGTGGGGCGTGGTGCAGCGGGTGTGGGCGAAACTGCCGCCGACGGCGATGGGCGGCGGGTACGCCGCCTGTCTGACCGCCGCCATGCTGCTCGCGCCCCCGGTGGGCAAGACGTTCATCTACTTCACGTTCTAAATCGTCGCCGCGAGCTTGCGAGCGGAACAAGGATGACCGACACCGGCCTCGAACCCCGACTCGCCGAGCCACGCCTCGCCCGCGTGGACGTGGTCGTGTCGTCGCCAGCCCCCACGCCCCTGCCCCAATCCCGCCTTCGTCGCGCCCGGAGTTCATTCGTGGCGTTCGCTCTCCTCGTAGTCGCCCTCAACCTCGCCTTCGGCCTCGCCGCCGAGGTCAACCCCCGCCTTCGCGATCCGGCCTACGGCGACAAGCTGGCGAAGCTGCAGACGAAGACGCCGGACGTGCTCATGCTCGGCAGCTCCCGCACGCTGCTCGGGTTCCACGCCGGGCGTGCGGAAGAGACGACCGGCCGCACCGCGTTCAACTTCGGCACCCCGGCCACCGGGCCGATCACGCACCTCGTCTACCTGAACCGGCTGTTGAAACATGGCGTCCGGCCGAAGCACCTGCTGGTCGAGGTGCTGCCGTCGATGCTCGCCGATGGCTCCGGCGGGCCGATCGAGCAGGCGTTCCTGTCCGGCGAGCGGCTGACGGCGGATGAACTCGACACCGTCGAGCGGTTCGGATTCGACCCGGCCGTCGTCCGCCCCGCTTGGCGCGAGGCCGTGTTCGCCCCGTGGTGGAAGCTGCGGTTCCAGGTGCTCGGCCGGCTCAGCCCGAGCTGGCTGCCGTGGCACCTGCGGTACGACTGGAGCCGCACCGCCGACGCCCGCGGGTGGGCCACCCCGCCGCGGCAGGAGACGACAGCCGAGGAGCGGACCGAGCAACTGGCGAAGGTGCGCACGGAGTATGCCGGCACGCTGGCGGCGATGGACCCGGACGGCCGCCCGCTGGAGGCGTTAAGGGAGTTGATCGCAGTGTGCCGGACGAATGACATCCCGGTGTCACTGGTGCTGATGCCGGAGGCGGACACGTTCCGGGCACTGTACCCGCCGGGGCTGGAGGAGCGGGTGATGAAATGCGTGCAGTCGCTTGGCGTGCCGCTGATCGACGCCCGTCGCTGGCTGGACGAAAGCGACTTCTACGACGGCCACCACCCGTTCACCCGCGGGGCGGAGACGTTCACCGATCGGCTGATGCGGGAGGTGCTCCCGTGACGATAACCACAACCCAACCGGCGTGGCGGATCGCCCACGCCAACGTGGTGACTTCACCCCCGCCGCGGCCCGCTCGATCGGTTCACGGCCGGCGTGCGCGGGTCGCTGTCTTAGCCGGGGTGCTGCTGTTCGTCGCCGTGCAGGTGGCGTCGCACAAGGCGATCGATTCGGAAGCGGTGCCGCTGCGCGACCCGATCTACGCGGAGAAAATTGGGCTGCTGAGGGGGCACCCGGAGTTTTGGGATGACCCCACCCCCCGGCCCCCTCCCCGACCCGGAGAGGGGGGG
>CANJKY010000387.1 GCA_947474875.1 Gemmataceae bacterium | reverse complement strand
GGGAGAGGGTCGGCGGCGGCGTCAGCCGACGACGGGGAGAGGGGTGGTACGGAAGAACCCCTCTCCCGCGCTCGACTCCGTCGAGCTTGCCCTCTCCCTCAAGGGGAGAGGGTACAGAAGTGCTGCTCGGCTCGCGGTACCAGCACCCGATGTGAGATGACTGATGCCCGATGTCACCCCGTCTCCCAAACCCCGTCGGCGCTGGCGAGCGGCGGCGAAATGGGCGCTGTTCGTGGTGGTGGCGCTAGTCATCATCGACGTGCCTCTCAGCATCCTAGAAACGGACCTCGCCAAGAAAGGCGGGGGCAGACCGGCTTATACGATCGTCGATTCCAGGCAGCGCGGGGCTTTCATTTCCGAACTCGCCATCACCCCACCTGTCGTCGAGTGGAAGGGTCAGCGAATCGCGTTCAAGGAAGTGTGGCTGGAGCGGGAGAGAGAACTCGTTCAAAACTACACGATCATTCCGCTCCTGTGGGAATACGGGCAATATCGAATCAAGAGTGGGTACAAACTGTGTGTCAACCTGTCCGAAGGGGAGGAGGCTTTTTGGGGGGTGGACGGCACATTCTTGGTTGTGGAAGGAGAAGGGGCAAGTTTGGCATCGATCGGTACGGTGGTTAAGTACCACTCGTTTGACGCCATGCCGCGGCTCCCCGTCAAACTCCAGCTCACCGACAACTGGCAGCTCAAGGGCAGCTTATCATTGTTCGTGGACAAGCCGCCCAAGTAAGACGGTCAATTGTCCACGCGCCAATCCCGTCACAACCCCGCTTCCCGGTACTCCGCCCGGCAGGCGGAGTCGAACGCCACCCGGACGCGGCGGGAGCGGGCGAACAGTTGCAGCGTGGCCGTGGTCGCCCAGTACGCCCCGCAGGGTCAACGCATCTTCATCCCGTGACGCGGTAGCAGGTTAGGCCGTGTGGACAGCAGGTAGGTAGTTCGGGTAGATGACGACCGTCTGAACCGGCCACGGAGGGGTCGTCATGGGTTTCCGGCACGCCATCTCGGACGCCGACTGGGAGCGGGTGAGGCACCTGTTGCCCGGCCAACCGGGGCAGCACGGCGGGGTGGCCGAGGACAACCGGCGGTTCCTCGACGCGGTGCTGTGGATCGCCCGCACCGGGGCGGCGTGGCGGGACCTGCCGGAGCGGCTGGGGCACTGGAACAGCCAGTGGCGGCGGTTCGACCGGTGGGCCAAGGCCGGGCGGTTCGAGGCCCTGGCGGCCGTGTTCCGCGACCCGGACCTGGACATCCTCATCCTCGACTCGACGGTCGTCCGCGCCCACCCGTGTGCCGCCGGGTCGAAAAAAAGTGGGACGGGACTGGCGGCCAGGACGAGCAGGCGCTCGGCCGCAGCCGGGGCGGGTTCGGCACCAAACTGCACGGCGGGTTCAACGGCCTCGGCCAGCCGGTCGAGCTGATCGTGACCCCGGGGCAGGCGTCGGACATCGGGCAAGCCGAGGCGCTGCTGGCCGACCACACCCCCGAGGTGGTGATCGCGGACAAGGGGTACGACAAGCGGGCGTTGGTCGAGGAGGTCGAGGGCCGCGGGGCCGAGGCGGTCATCCCCACCCAGAAGAACCGCAAGGAGCAGCGGGCGATCGACCCCCACCTGTACCGCGAACGGAACGTGTGCGAGCGGTTCTGGGCGCAGGCCAAGCAGTTCCGCCGGGTGGCCACCCGGTACGAGAAGAAGGCGGCCAACTTCCTCGCCTTCGCCTGGGTGGCCGCCTGGATGGTGATGATGAAGTAACCCGGACATCGTAGCCCTCCCAGCTACTGTCCACACGGCCTAGCCGTACACCGGCGGGAGCTCAGGAGGCTCCCGCCATGCCCACGGACGTAACGTTCACCCGGTTCTTCGCCGACCTCCCCGACCCGCGGGTGACCCGGACCCGGAAGCACCGGCTCGACGACATCCTCGCCATCACCCTGTGCGCGGTCATCTGCGGGGCCGACAGCTTCGAGGAGATCGAGCGGTTCGGGGACGCGCGGGCGGACTGGCTGAAGCGGTTCCTGGCCCTGCCGAACGGCATCCCGAGCCACGACACGTTCAACCGGGTGCTCGCGGCCCTCGACCGGGGGGCGTTCGCCGCCTGCTTCGGCCGGTGGATGGCCGGGGTGTGTGACGCCACCGGGCTGCGGCCGGTCGCCGTGGACGGGAAGGCGTGCCGGGCGGCCCCCGGCGACACGTTCAGCGGGTGCCTCCACCTGGTCAGCGCGTGGGCCGTCGAGAACGGCGTCATCCTCGGCCAGGTGGCGGTAGCCGACGGGAGTCACGAGATCGCCGCCGTGCCCGAGCTGCTCCGGGTGCTCGACCTCAAGGGGGCACTGGTGACGATGGACGCGGCCGGGTGCCAGAAGGCCACGCTCGCGCAGGTCCGGGACCAGGGCGGGGACTACCTGGTGGCGGTGAAGGGGAACCAGCCGGCGCTGCAGAAGGCGGTCCACGCGGCGTTCGACCGGGCGGCCGCGGCCGGGTTTGCCGGGTGCGACGTACACGAGTCGGCCGAGGCCGGACACGGGCGACACGAGGAGCGGTACGTGACGGTGATCCGCGACCCCGAGGGGCTGCCGGCCGAGTGGGCCGGGGTGGGGGCGGTGGTGATGGTCGGGCGGGAGCGGGAGGTGAGGGGGGCGAATACCAGCACGGCCCACTTCTACCTGACCAGCCTGCGGCTGACGGCGAGGGAGCTGGGCGGGTACATCCGGGGCCACTGGGGTGTCGAGAACGGGCTGCACTGGTGCCTCGACGTGTCGTTCCGGGAGGACGCCAACCGGACCCGGGACACCAACGCCGGGGCCAACCTGGGGATGATCCGGCGGGTGGCGGCATCGCTCCTGAAGCAGGACGGGGCGAAAGGGAGCATCAAGGCGAAACGGCTCAGTGCGGCACTGGACACCCAGTACCTGGAGCGCGTCCTACACGGTTTCAAAGCGGATTAGATGCGTTCGCCCTGGTACGCCCCGTGGACGCACGGCGAGTAGTCGTCCGGCGTGCCGGCCGGGCCGTGGTCGCCCATGATCGCCCCGAGTTCGTCCGGCCCGAGCGGGCCGGGCGTGTTCCGCAGCAGCTCGGCGAACCGTTTGTCCCGCTCCTCCGAACTGCGGTGCAGCCGCCGCCCCCGCAGCGGCCTGGGCGCGCGGTCCGTGTACACCGACTCCCACGGGGCCTGCACCTCCCGCATCCACGGGTCGGCGAAGGCGTTCGTGTGGACCAGCACGTCCTCGCCCGGTTCGGGCCGGCGGAGGTGGCTGCGGGTGCTCGACAGTTCCAGCGAGGCGATGTCGCCGGTGGCGTCGGCCAGCATCAGCAGCCCGCCGCCGACCCGCGGGCGGGACGCGATGCGGTCGGCCGCCTCGGTCACGGTGCGGCAGCGGGCGAGCGCCTCCGAGATGACCATCGAGATCGGGGCGGCCGGGCCGGGCGGGGCGTCGGTGGTGAAGGCGTAGTCGTAGGTGATGCACAGGCCGTCTTCGTTCAGGCCGTCCACCGTTCCGGCGAGCGGGGCGGTGGTGAACTCCAGCGCCCGCCGCTCCCCGTTCGGTCGGCAGTCTCGCATCAGGTAGAACGGCTGCACCAGCGGCAGGTAGTCGAAGTTGCGGGCGATGACCGCCTCCCCCGTCGCCGACCGCCGGCCCCGCACCGCCACCGCCGAGCACGCACCGGGGCAGGCCGTACACCCGCCGACCGCCGACAGCATCGGCTCGATAGCGTTGAACAGGGCGATGGCGTTGCGGCTCAACCCGGACCCGTCCGCGAGGCCGGTGATCCGCCGGCTCATGGCGGTGTAATCGCGGTCGAGGGCGGCGGCCAGGAACGTCGCCGCCTTCCCCTCGGCGATGCGGCGGTACAGCGGGTACGGCAGCCACCAGGGTTGCTGGAGGCGGAAGGCTTCCAGCCGGGCGAGGGCGTCGCGGGCGGCGAGGATCTTCGACTTCGCACCGGCCCCCTGCGCCGCCCCGACCTCCCGCGGGTCGCCCGCGCACACGACGTCGATGGCGGCCGGCGGGGTTCGGGCGGCGATCATGGCGGCCCCGGCGAACGTGAGGATGGTACAAGGGCGGCTCAGCCGCCGCGGGGTTTGCCGTCCGGCCCGCGGGCCACCTTCACCGACCCGAAGAACTTCTGCACCGCCGGGTCGTCCGGCCGGCTGTTCACCCCGAAGATGTACGTCCGGCCGTCGATCTGCACGGTGCGGTACACGAACACGCCGGCGAACCCGAACCCCTTCACCGGCTCGTACTGCTGCCCTGGGAGGCCGTCGATGGTCACCGCCGTCGTCGGCTCGGACATGCCGCCCAGCCCGAGGTACGTGGCCATCGTGTTGGGCAGCCACTTGCGGGCCTCCGCCTCGTCCCCCAGGCCGTCCGCCTGGATCAGGTAGTACTGGTTGGCCGTGCCCTTACACACCCACCCCTTCGCCTTCTTCTTGCCGCTGTGAAAGAACGACAGCCGGTCGTCCTCGATCGGGGACGGCGCCCCGGGTGCGAGGAGCGTGATCCCGTGCTCGGCGGGCGTCAGCCGCTGCCACGGCTGCGTCTCCTGCTTGACGGTCGGGTTGATCTCGATGTTGAACCCGCCGGCGTCTCCGCCGCCCGCCTGCGCCACCGGCTTCTGCCCGGCAGGCTGGTCGGCGAGCAGCCACCACGCGGCCACCGCGACCCCGATCAGCAGCAGCACCGCGACCCCGCCGACCCCGGCCAGGATCAGGGGTAGCGGCACGCCGGACGACCCGGATTTGCCCTTCTTCTTCCGCGGGCGGCGGGGGCGGTCGTCGTAGTCGTCCTCGAAGTCGTCATCGTCGTCGTCCCAATCCCGGCGGCGGCTGGAGCGGGCCATGACGGTCACCTCGTCCGGGTTGCGGCGGAGTGGTTCGCCGCTTATCCGGAGATGGTAAACGCCAGCGGGCGGCCGGGGCCACGGAAAAAGCCCCG
>CANJKY010000386.1 GCA_947474875.1 Gemmataceae bacterium | reverse complement strand
TGGGGGAGGCGAACAGCGACCGCGACCTGAAGGTGAACGTGTACCGGTATAACAACCAGACCGGGCAGCAGACCACCGAGTGGACGTTCGTGGCCGGCAAGTCCACCGTCCTACAGGCCGGGTACGCCGCGTTCCTGAGCAAGGACGGGCTGTTCACCAAGGACCCCCGCACCGGCACCACCCTGTGGCAGCGGGGCGGGATCACCCAGGGGGCGATGATCTTCGGCGACGCCACCCACCTGTTCCTGGTCGAACCCACCCAGGCCGGGTTCAGCTCCCGCGTGCTGCGGGCGGTGGACGGGGTGCAGATCCCGGGGGTGCCGGAGTTCGGCAGCCTGCTGCTGGGCAACTCCCGCGTTCACGTGTTCGGCCGGCAGGTGCTGCTGTTCGAGTCCGGCGGCAAGGACAAGCCCCGCACCCTGCGGCTGTACGACATTCTGGACGGCAAGGATGTGTGGGCCAAGCAGTACCCGGCCGACTCGGCCGTGTTCGAGACGGTGGACCCGGACCTGACCGGGGTGGTGAGCGGCGACGGCAAGATCGAGGTGCTGGCCGCCCGCACCGGCAAGCCGCTGTTCGCCGGGGCGGTGGACGCGAAGAAGGTGAAGGAGCACCTGCACGACGAGAAGGGCAAGTTCGACGTGGTCAAGCCGCTGCTCATGGCCGACGGGGAGCGGTACTACACGTTCCTCAACCAGGACGTGGCGAAGAATAACAACGGCAGCACCGCCGAGGGGAACAACGGCCCGTCGCCCAACCGGGTGCGGCTGGTGAACGGCGCCGCCTACGCGTTCAGCAAGGCCACCGGCGAGCGGCTGTGGTACACCGACACCCAGTTGGTGAACCAGCGGCTGTACGTGGACCGGTTCGACGAACTGCCGTGCCTGGTGGCGTTCAACCCGATGTACCAGGAGGAGGGGGCGGCACCGGGCGGGCCGGGCGGCGGTGGCGCGGTGGTGATCGGCGGCGGGCGGGTGATCCGCGGCGGGTTCGGCGGCGGCGGGGCGGGAATGCCCGGCTGGTCGCACAAGGTGGTGGTGATCGACAAGCAGTTGGGCAACCTGCGGGAGGACAAGAACCTGCCCGCCGGGAACGGCTGGTTCCAGTGGGTGAGCTACGACGCGAAGAAGAACGAGTACGAGTTCGGCGGGTACAACAACGCCAAGCTGCGGATCTTCGCCCCGCCGACGGACTCGGCGAAGAAGTGACCTCGACCCGGCGAGGGGGGGGGGCTGACGCCCCCCCGCTCGCCCTGACAACCCGCCACGCCAGCTCTCCCCCGGCCTGGCAATTGCGTGACCACACGCTGTCAAAATTTGCCGGGTCGCTCGTCTCCCCTGTGTGCGGCCGAACTCCCTCCCCGCCGGAGCGGTGTGATGTCCGTTTTGCGTATCCCCAGTTCGGTCGCCGCCGCGGTCCTGGCCGCAGTTGTTGCTTCGGTTACCCCCGCCACTGCCCAGGAGGGCCGCAAGAAGGCGGATACGGACGCGATGGTGGAGAAGGGGCTGGAGTGGCTGAAGCGGACGCAGGAGCCGAGCGGCGCCTGGACTCAGGGCGGAGGGCAGTACACCACCGCCGCCACCGCGCTCGCCGGGCTGGCCCTGCTGATGGAAGGCAGCACGCCGAAGGAGGGTAAGTACAGCGACCAGTTGTCCAAGGCGGTGGACTGGTTCCTGAAGCGGTCGCAGACGAACGGGCTGCTCGGCACCCCGGCCACCGAGGGCGGGCGGTACATCTACGGGCACGGGTTCGGCATGCTGTTCCTGGCGTGCGTGTACGGCGAGGAAGAGGACCCGGCCACCCGCAAGAAGCTGGAGGGGCTGCTCAAGCGGGCGGTGGAGTTCAGCGGCAAGGCGCAGACGCGGCAGGGCGGGTGGGGGTACATCTCCGCCGCCGACGGCAGCGACTTCGACGAGGGGAGCACCACCATCACCCAGCTGCAGGGGCTGCGGGCGTGCCGGAACGCCGGCATCGTGGTGCCCAAGTCCATCATCGACAAGGCGGTCGAGTACCTGCGGAAGAGCACCACCAGCCGGGGCGGGGTGGTGTACAACCTGGGGCCGGGCGGGGCGGCCGCCCAGGCCGGCGGGGAGCGGCCGGCCATCACCGCGGCGGCGGTGGCGTGCGGGTTCAGCAGCGGCAACTACGAGGACAAGTACGCCAAGATGTGGATCAAGTACTGCAAGGACACCATCTGGCAGAACGGCCGCCTCCAGAGCAGCGGGTTCGACGACTACCAGAACTACTACTTCGGGCAGGCGGTGTTCGTCCTCGGCGACGACCGGTACGCCAAGCTGTTCCCGGACGACAAGAAGGAGTCGTGGATCACCTGGAGCAAGTTCAAGGACGCCACGTTCGCCCACTTCGCCGGCACCCAGGCGTCCGACGGCAGTTGGAACGGCGGGTACGGCGGGCCGGTGTTCACCACCTCGTTCAACCTGACCCTGCTGCAACTGGAGAAGAACGTTCTACCCTTCTACCACCGCTGACTTTGAGTGCTCCGCTCGCTCCGCGAGCGGATTCGGACAGACCGCTCGCGGAGCGAGCAGAACACGGGAGAACCCCGGCCATGCGCTTCCTCATCCCGCTGACCGCCGCGCTGCTCGCCGCCGTCCCGGCGTCCGCCCAGGAGAAAGCCGCCAAGCGGGCGGACGAGGTGGAGCGGTCGGTCGAGCGGGGGCTGGAGTACCTGCGGAAGCAGCAGAATTCGGACGGCAGTTGGTCGGCCGGCGGTGGGGCGTACCCGACGGTGATGACCGCCATGGCCGGGCTGGCCCTGCTGATGGAGGGGAGCACGCCGAAGGAGGGCAAGTACAGCGACCAGCTGTCCAAGGCGGTGGAATGGTTCCTCACCCGCAGCCAGAACAACGGGCTGCTCGGCAACCCGCAGAACCCGACCGAGGGGTCGCGGTACATCTACGGTCACGGGTTCGGCATGCTGTTCCTGGCGTGCGTGTACGGCGAGGAAGAGGACACCGCCCGCCGGCGGAAGCTGGAGGCGCTGTTGAAGAAGGCGGTGGAGTTCAGCGGCAAGGCCCAGACCCGGCACGGCGGGTGGGGGTACGTGTCCAGTGCGGACGGCGGCGGGTTCGACGAGGGGAGCACCACCATCACCCAGTTGCAGGGGTTGCGGGCGTGCCGCAACGCCGGCATCGTGGTGCCCAAGGCGATCATCGACAACGCGGTCAAGTACCTGCGGGACTGCACCACCAGCCGGGGTGGGCTGGTGTACAACTATTCCGGCCCGAACCCGCCGGCCGGCGGGGAGTGCCAGGCGATCACCGCCGCCGCGTGCGCGTGCGCGTTCAGCAGCGGCAACTACGAGGACAAGTACGCCAAGATGTGGATCAAGTACTGCAAGGAGGTGATCTACCTGAAGGGGCGGGTGAACGGGCACGACGAGTACCAGAACTACTACTTCTCCCAGGTCATCTACGTGCTCGGCGACGACCGCTACCAGAAGCTGTTCCCGGACGACCGCAAGGAGAACGCCATCCTGTGGAGCGAGTACAAGAAGTCCATGTTCGCCCACTTCCTACAGACGCAGGGGGCGGACGGCGGGTGGCAGGCGGGCGGCGGGTGGGGGGTCGGCCCCATCTTCGCCACCGGCACCGCCCTGATGATCATGCAGCTGGAGAAGAACATCATCCCGTTCTACCACCGCTAACCCCAAGCCCGGTGGCACAGGCTTCCAAGCCTGTGGCCTACGTCCCACAGGCTTGGAAGCCTGTGCCACCAACCTGAGTCACTCAACACTTAACGAGTTCCCCATGAGCGACGACCTGAAAGCCGCCCAGTCCGCCCAGGCGACGGCCGAACTGACCGCCACCGACATGGACGCGGTGAAGAAACTGAAGGGCGCGTTCGACGAGATCCGCCGGCAGATGGCCCGGGTCATTGTCGGCCAGGACCAGGTGATCGAGCAACTGCTCATCGCCATGTTCGGCCGTGGCCACTGCATGCTGGAGGGGGTGCCTGGACTGGCCAAGACCCTGATGATCTCGACGCTCGCCCAGTGCTTGTCGCTCGACTTCAAGCGGATCCAGTTCACCCCCGACCTGATGCCGTCGGACATCACCGGCACGGACGTGATCGAGGAGAACCGCAGCACCGGCGGGCGGGAGTTCCGGTTCCTCCAAGGGCCGCTGTTCGCCAACGTGATTCTGGCCGACGAGATCAACCGGACGCCGCCGAAGACGCAGGCCGCACTCCTGGAGGCCATGCAGGAGCGGCAGGTGACGGTCGGTCGGGTGCGGCACAAGCTGGGTAACCCGTTCTTCGTGCTGGCCACCCAGAACCCGATCGAGCAGGAGGGCACCTACCCGCTGCCGGAAGCCCAGCAGGACCGGTTCATGTTCAAGGTGTTCGTCGACTACCCGACGGCGGACGAGGAGTTCGAGATCGCCCGCCGCACCACCAGCACGCACATGGCCGAGCCGCAGGCGGTGCTGTCCGGCGAGCAGATCCTGGACCTGCAGCAGTTAGTGCGGAAGGTGCCGGTGACCGACCACATCATCCGGTACACGCTGGCCCTGGTACGGCAGACGCGGGTGAGTCAGCCGGGGGCGCCGAAGTTCATCCGCGAGTGGCTGAGCTGGGGAGCCGGCCCGCGGGCGGTGCAGAACCTGGTGATCGCGGCCAAGGCGCGGGCGCTGCTGAACGGCCGCTCGTACGCCACCGTCGAAGACATCCAGACGATCGCCATGCCGGTCATGCGGCACCGCATCGCCACCAACTTCACCGCCGCCAGCGAAGGCGTGACCACCGACATGGTGGTGAAGCGGCTGATCGACGAGACGCCCAGCCGCGAGGGCGAGCTGGAGCGGGACGACCGGTTCAAGAAGATCTTCGCGAAGTGACCGACCGGGCGAGGGGGGGGGGGGGGGGGGGGGGGGGGCGGGGGGAGACATGTCCGGCTGGACACCGATAGGACATGTCCGACC
>CANJKY010000385.1 GCA_947474875.1 Gemmataceae bacterium | reverse complement strand
CTAGCGCCCGCCCGGACAGGTACAGCAGGATCGGGTTGTCCGGCATCAGCCGCCAGCCCTGTTCCAGCCGCTTCGCCGCTTCGGCGTGCTTGCCCTGTTCGCTCAGCAAGTCGCCCAGGTCGATCCACACACGGAACGACTCGTCCAGACCGTATACCCACGACCGGGCGGCCGCCGGGTCGCTCGACCCGCTGTCCACCGCGTCCGGCTCGCGGACGAACCGGCGGCGGCGGGGCGAAGCCTTCTCGGTGTACTCGGTCAGGCACTCGATCGCCTTGTCGTAGTCGCCGACGGCACGATAAGCCGCGGCGAGCGCGACCGGCCGGCGGGAAGAGAACCGCGGTGGCCCTCCCCGATACCCGCCGGTCGGTTCGGCCGGCGGGGTGGTGGTCCGCTGGGCCGCTTCCACCGCCATCAACTCCCGCACCTGGGCGGGGGGCAGCTTGCCGCATAGCAGGTCGCGGACGGTCCGCATCACCTCGCTGGCGTCCGCCTTCGGCTTGGCCTTCCGCGCCACGGTCCACCAGAACCGGGCCGCTTCGGCGTCGGCGTCGAAAAGCGACTCGAACGGGTCGTACAGGCCAGGCGGGGTGTACGTGTCGCCGTCCTCGTCCCGGCGGGCCTGGATGCGGCCGAGTAGTTCGGCGGCGATGTCCGGGAACCCGCTCCGCGCCGCCGCCTGGATCACCTGCACCTGCACGCTGCGGTCGGCCCGCACGATCATGTCGCCGAGGGTGGCGAAGATCTGGGCGGCCGCGTCCCGCTCGCCGAGCTGCGCCAGCAGCCGGCCCTTCTTCAGCTTGTACAGGGTGTGCAACTGCCGGCGGGTGTGGGCGTCCTCGCCGCCGTCGTGCTGGGTGCCGTGGTCGTCGGCCAGCCCGGCCCGGATGAGGTCGAATGCGGCGGCGAAGTCGAGCCGGGCGGCCAGGATGTCGGCGGCCACGTGCGGGGCGGACTCGGCCGCCTTCAGCCGGGTCAGCCCGTCGGCCGTGCGGCCGTTCAGGAACAGGCCGACGGCGTTGGATTCGACCGCGTACCCGCGGGCGGACTCGGGCGTGTCGGCGTTGACCATTGCCTTGAGCAGCACATCGGCTTCGTCCGCCCGGCCGGCAAGCCGCAGGCGGAACGCCTTCAGCCCGTCCACCGAGTTCGGCCGCGGGGTCGGGCGGTCCACCAGTTCGTTCCACGCGGCGGTGTCGGCCAGCAGCGACTCGTACAGGTCGGTCAGCCGCGGGTCGTCTTTCGCCAGGTCGCCGAGCAGCTTGCGGGCGGCGTCGCTGTTTCCCGCCGCCCGGTGCAGGAACACCCGCGGCAGCGGGTCGGCAGTCGCCGCTTCGAGCCGGGCGAGGCCGTTCTTCACCCGCCCCCGCGCCGCCAGGTACGCGGTGTAGTCGCGGTACCCGTCCTGCGACGGGCCGAGCGGCAGTAGGTCGATCAGCCCGTCGGCGTGCCTGTCCTTGCCGTCGAACAGCAGCACCGGCACCCGCTCGCGGACGGCCCGGACGACGGTGGCGAACAGTGCCGCCCGCGGGTCGTTGAAGTCGGATCTGTTGTTCGGGTCCGGGGCGACCGGCTTGGCGAGCAGGATGCGGAGGTACGGCAGCCCGCCCTCGTCGCCGTCGAGCAGGGTGCGGACGACGGCCGCCTGGGCGGCGAAGTCGCCGGTGCGGAACTTGCGGATGAGGTCGAGCGTGTCCTTCGGCGTGTCCGCCCGGATGCCCCAGTCGAGTTGGTCGAGGATGGCCTGAGCGCGGGTGGCCGCTTCGAGTGAACCCGATGTAGTCGCGTCTTCCAGTGCCTTGCGGGCCGGCTCGCCGATCGCCCACAGCTTCTTGGCCGCCGCCTGCCGCGCCTGGTAGTCCGGTGCGCCCAGCTCGCGGACCAGTTGCTCGACGGTCGGTTCCTTCGATGGCTCGGCGGCGGTCGCCGGGGTGAGCGTGGCGACGAAGAGGGCGAGTACGGAAAGTGGGCGGCGGGCGCGTCTCATGGGTTCGGCCTCCTCGGCCGGAGAGGTCGCGCAACACTAGCTTGGGATCAGGTTCCGGGAAAGGCGATTCGCACGGTGCGGGGGCGGGCGACGGAGGGGCAAGTGAGCCGCGGGGTTAGGGCGGTCATGATCGGGTCGGGCTGGAGCAGCGGGCTGAAAAACGGGTCGCCGGTCGCGATCAGGTCGGCGTACCGCTGCCGGAACAGGGCCGTATCCGCTGGGTGCTTGTCGGCCGTACCGCGGGATTGCGACTCGTAGTGGTACAGCACGGCGCCGGCGCACTGGACCACCTTGAACCCGGCCGCCCGCACCCGCAGGCACAGGTCGGTGTCGTTGAACCCGACCGCCAGTTGCTCGTCGAACCCGCCCACCGTGTCGAATACATCAGCCCGCATGAGCAGGCACGCGGCGGTGACGGCCGAGTAGTCGCGGTCGCAGATCAGCCCGCAGTTGTCGCCCGGCTCCCGCTCGTAGTGGTTCTTGCCGAACCGCCACGAGCGGAACGCGTGGTCGGCACCTTCCAGCAGTCCCACCACCACCCCGGCGTGCTGTACGGTGTCGTCCGGGTAGATGAGGGTGGCGCCGACGCACCCCACGTCCGGCCGGCAGCCGAGGCCGAGCATCCGCTCCAGCCAGCCGGGTTCCGGTGCCGCCGTATCGTTGTTCAGGAACAGGTAGTGCGTGTACGGCCCCCGCACCTGCCGTACCCCGGCGTTCATGATGGCCGAGAAATTGAACGGCCCGGTGGCGGTGACAACCCGGTGTCGCAACCCGTTCAGGTACGCCCGCGTGGCCGGGTCGTCCGACGCGTGGTCGATGACGACGACGTCGGCGAGGTGCGGCGGCACCGTGCGTTCCAGGCTTTCGACACACCCGCGGAGGAACTCCACCTGGTTCTTGGTGGGGATGAGGATCGCCACCTTCGCTGCCGGGTCGATCGGGTACCGCAGGTCGAACACGTTGAATTGCGATGGGTGGGGGGACACCTCGGCGGTGCGGCCGATGCGATTCAGGTGCCGCCGCAGCACCCCGAGCGTCGCCTCCGTCGTCACCTTCTTCTTCTGGTGCCCCAGACTTCCGCCGTGCGTCCGCCAGCGGTACAGCACGTCCGGGATGTGCGTCACCTTGTCGGCCACCTCCAGCACCCGCAGCACCAGGTCCACGTCGTGCGATGCGGGCAACGTCTCGTCGCAACCGCCGACCCGTCGCACCAGCTCGGTCTGCATCGCCACCAGATGCACGAAGTACGGGTGGCCCAGGTAGTAGTCGTGGCTGAACGCCGGGCGGGCGCGGATCGCCAGCACCTCGCTCAGATCCGGGTCGGTCAACGCCTCGTCTGAGTAGAGCAGGGCGGGGCGGCCCTCGCTCAGTACGGCCTCGGCCAGCCGGTGCAGGGCGTGCGGCTCGAGTGCGTCGTCGTGGTCGAGGAAGCAGACGTACTCGCCGGTGGCGGCGGCGAGGGCGGCGTTGGTGGCGGCGGCCACCCCGCGGTTGGCGTCCAAGTGAATAACCGTCACCCGGCCGGAGGCGTACTTGTCGAGTAGCGGGCGGACGTGCGGGGCCGGGCTGGCGTCGTTCACGCACACCAGTTGCCACCGCGGGTACGTCTGGGCCAACACGCTTTCGACCGCCGCCGTCAGCCAGTCGGCCGGGGTGTCGAACACCGGCATCAGCACGGAGATGGTCGGGGCGTCCGCGGGCAATTCCTTCCGGCGGAACTCATCGAGCCGAGCCGGCGTCGGGCGGTAGGTGTTGAGCCAGTCGGACAGGCTCTTCGGCAGCGTGGGGTGAAGCCGTTCGCGGGCCGTCTCCATCACCCCGGCCAGCCCGCGGGTGTGCCACAGTTCGAGGAAGCGGGTGAGCTTGCGGGCGAGAACCCAGGCGAGGCGGACGAGCATCAGCCGGCCCGCCGCAACTGGGGCGAACCGGCCAGGAACACCGCCCCGGCCGGGGCCACGCACTCCAGCCCGTGGAGCAGGAACCGGGCGAGCAGGTCTTCGGTGTACCCGGCGGTCGGGTGGCGGTCGGCGTCGAACCCGCCGAGCAGGTCGAACGCCTCGCGGCGGACGAGCAGCCCGGCCACCGGGCCGCGGTCGTCCGCCCAGGTGGCGATGGCGGCGGCCACATCCGGGGCGGACACGGCGGCAGTCATCTCCGTCAACCAGTTCGTGCCGACCGGGGTGACGCCGGCGTCGAGGAACAGGAGCAGGCGTTCGGTGCGGACGGCAGCGGCACGGTTCAGCGCTTCGGCCGGTGTGGTCGAATCGAGGACAAGGTAAATGGCGTGTGGAATCGATCCGGCGGTCGCCTTCACCCCGCGAACGGTGCTGGCGGCGTCGGCCGCCGACCCGCGGATGAGGATGGCAACATCGTCGGCCGGCCCTGTACGCATGAGGGCGAGTGTAGTCCCGCCAGCGGATATGCGGCAAGCCGAATCAGAACTCCTCCGCCCCGGTTGGCCAATGGTCGTGCGGTTCGAACCCGACCAGCTTCTTCGCCGGCTCCAGGTCATATAGCAGGTGATGCAGCGGCTTGCTGGTCACGTACACCGGGGCGAACGGCGGCAGCCTGGCGGCGGGGGTTTCGGCGGCGGCGAGGAAGAACCGGCCGGCGTCGCCGGGGCTGAGGTACACGTCCTGGTCCTCGGCGCTCGCCCGGATCTGGGCCACCTGCCCGGCGTCCCGTGGGCACCAGCCGAGCCGCACGGCCAGCACCTTCATGCCGTGGTTGGCGGCGTACACCTGCCCGAGCGATTCGAGGAACACCTTCGAGCAGGCGTACAGGTAGCGGGGCTTGAATGAGGCGGATGCCACCACCGGGATGTTCCAGGCGTCGAGGTGGCCGTCGATCACCTGTCCGGTGCTGGCGAGGATCAGCTTCGGCACCTCGGCTTTCCGCGCCGCCTCCAGCACCCGGTACGCGCCGACGATGTTGTTCGGCACCAGATCGTTCTCGAAGTTGTCGGT
>CANJKY010000384.1 GCA_947474875.1 Gemmataceae bacterium | reverse complement strand
TACGTCACCAGAACCACCCCGTTCAGCACCGCCACCCCGAACAGGGCGATGAACCCGACCCCGGCCGAGATGGAGAAGTCCATCCCCCGCGCCCACAGGGCGAACACCCCGCCGGACGCCGCCAGCGGCACGTTCAGGAAGATGAGGGCTGCCAGCTTGGACGAGCCGAAGGTGGAGTGCAGCAGCACGAAGATCATGAGCAGGGCGACCGGCACGGCCACCGCCAGCCGCTTCGACGCCTCCTGCAGGTTCTTGAACTGCCCGCCCCACGACACGCTGTACCCGGTGGGCAGTTTCACCTGTTCGTCCACCACCTTCTGGGCCTCGGCGACGAACCCGGCCAGGTCGCGGCCGCGGACGTTGCACGTGACCACCGCCCGCCGGCGGATCTGGTCGCGGCTGATCTGCGCCGGCCCGTCCTCGAACCTCAGGTCGGCCAGTTGCTCGAGCGGGATGTGCCGCCCGCGGGCGTCCGCCACCGTCACCCGCTTCAGCTTTTCCAGGTCCTCCCGCACGGCCTCCGGGTACCGCACCTGGAGCGGGAACCGCCGCTGCCCCTCGAACACCTGCCCCACCTCCTTCCCGCCGATCACCGCCACCGCGTCCAGCACGGCGCGGGCGTTGATGCCGTACCGGGCGAGGGACTCCCGGTTCAGCACCACCCGCAGGTAGGGCAGCCCGCCGGTCTGCTCGACCGCCACGTCGGCCGCCCCCCGCACCTTCGCCACCGCCGCCGCGACTTGTTCCGCCGTGGTGCGGAGCGCCTCCAGGTCGTCCCCGTATACGCTGATGCCCACGTCCGTCTTCACTCCGGCCACCAGTTCGGCCACCCGCAACTCGATCGGCTGTGAGAAGGCGTACGCCTGCCCCGGCACCTGCCGCTCGAGCGCCTCCTCCATCGCCTTCACCAGCTCCTCCTTGGTCCGGAACCGCCAGGTGTCCCGCGGCGTGAGGGTGACGATCACGTCGGTCAGGTTGATGGTCATCGGGTCGTTGGCGATCTCCGGCCGCCCGCTCTTGCACAGCACCGACTCCACCTCGGGGAATTGGGTCAGGCACTTCTCGATGCGGGTGGTCATCTCCACCGACGTTTCGAGCGACGCGCTCGGCAGGCGGGTGGCCTGGATGGCGATCGACCCCTCGTCCAGCTTCGGGATGAACACCGCCCCCAGCCCGGACGCCACCCACACGCTCAGCCCGAACCCGAGGGCGGCCGTGACCACCACCGCCGCCGGGTGGTGGACGGCGTGCCGCAGGATCGGCCGGTACACGGCTTTCGCCCACCGCACCAGGAACGGCTCCTTCTCGGACACGCTCCGCAGGAACACCGAGGCCAGCACCGGCATGAGCACCAGCGCCAGCGCGAGGGAGGTGAGCAGGGCGAAGATGACGGTCAGGGCCATCGGCTTGAACATCTTCCCCTCCACCCCGCGGAGGGTGAGGATGGGCAGGTACACGAGCAGGATGATGCCCACCCCGAACACCACCGGGCGGGCCACCTCCCGGCAGGCGTCCCGCACCACCCCCAGCGGGGCACTCGCCGCCTTGTGGTGGTGGCGGTGCTCGGCCACCCGCCGCACCACGTTCTCGATGAGCACCACGCTGCCGTCCACGATCAGCCCGAAGTCGATCGCCCCCAGGCTCATCAGGTTGCCGGACAGGTGGGCGAACCACATGCCGACGAACGCCCCGGCCATGGCCAGCGGCACCGACAGGGCGACCACCAGCCCGGCCCGCAGGCTGCCGAGCAGCACCAGCAGGACGATCACCACCAGCACCCCGCCCTCGATCAGGTTGTGCTCGAGCGTCTTCACCGTCCGCTCGACCAGCGCGGTGCGGTCGTACACCACGTCCACCTCCACCCCCTCGGGCAGGGTCTTGCGGATCTGCTCCATCTTCGCCTTGGTGCCCTCCACCACCTCGCGGGAGTTCTCCCCGGCGAGCAGCATGACCACCCCCACCACCCCCTCCCCCCGGCCGTCCCGGGTGACCGCCCCTTGCCGCAGTACCGGGGCGAACTGCACCTCGGCCACCTGCCGCACGTACACCGGGGTGCCGTCCCCGCGGGTGTCCAGCACCACGCGCCGCACGTCGTCCAGGGTGCGGATCAGCCCCTCCCCGCGGACGATCCGCTGCTCCTGCGACTTGAGCAGCAGGTACCCGCCGCCCTCGTTCGCGTTGTTCTGCTCCAGGGCGGCGAACAGTTTCTCCAGCGGGATGCCGTACTCCCGCAGCTTGTCCGGGTCGGGCCGCACTTCGAAGGCCCGCAACTGCCCGCCGTTCGTGTTCACCTCGATGACGCCTGGCACGCCCCGCAACTGGGGGGCGATCTGCCAGTCGAGGATCTCCCGCAGCTTCATCAGCGACAGGCCCGACCCCGGCTTGTTCCGCACCTCGAACTGGTAGATCTCCCCGAGGCCGGTGGCGATCGGCCCCGGTTTGGGCGCCGGCACCCCGGGCGGGATGTTCGCCCGCGCGTCCTGTAGCCGCTCGTTCACCTGCTGCCGCGCCCAGTAAATGTCCGTCCCCTCCTCGAACACCACCGTCACCACCGACAGGCCGAACTGGGACACCGAGCGGATCTCCTCCACCCGCGGCATGCCGCTCATGGCCGCCTCCACCGGGATGGTGACCGCCTGTTCCACCTCCAGCGGGCCGAGGGCGGGGGCGGTGGTCATCACCTGCACCTGCACGTTGGTCACGTCCGGCACGGCGTCTACTGGCAGGCGGGTGGCGGCGTAAATCCCGGCCGCGAGCAGGAGCAGGGTGCCCAGGAACACCAGGAAGCGGTTCCGCAGGGCGAAGTCGATGAGGGCGGTCATGGCTCACTCCCCTCCCATCTGGTCTTTGAGCAGCTCCGACTTGAGTACGAACCCGCCGCGGGTGACCACCCGGTCGCCGGCCTTCAGCCCGGCCGTCACCTCCACCAGCCCCTCCCCCGTCCGGCCCAACTCGACGAACACCTGTCGGAACCGGTCGTCGGCCGCCTGCACGAACACGAACGGCCGGTTTTCGTACCGCAACACCGCCGGGGCCGGCACCTGGATCGCCTGGGTTCGCTCGCCGGTGTCCAGCCCGACCTCGACGAACAGTCCCGGCTTGAGCGCCCGGTCGGCGTTGTCCGCCTCGGCGGTGAGGGTGAGCGAGCGGGACGCCCGGTCGATCAGGTCGCCGGCGTACACCACCGTGGCCGTCCGCTCCGCCACCCCGGCCACCGCCGAGCGGAACACCACCGGCCGGTCCTTCAGCCCGCGGGCGAGGGGCAGATCCGCCTCGTACAGGTCGGCCTGCACCCACACCCGCGACAGGTCGGCGAGCAGGAACAACTGGTCCTTCGGCTCCACCCGCTCGGACCGCACGGCGTGCTTCTCCACCACCACCCCGGCGAACGGGGCGGTGACCACCAGGTGGGCGGCGGCGGCCCCCTCGGCGATCGGGTCGAGCCCGTCCACCTGCTTGGCGGAAAGGCCGAGCAGGAGCAGCTTGGTGCGGGCCACGTCGGAGGCGGTCTCCGCCTCCTTCAGTTTCAGCTCCGCCTGCCGCACCTGGTTCTTGGCCTGAAACCGGGCCTCCTCGACCAGCGCCGTGTACGCGGCGGCGGCGGCGTCCGCTTCCACCTCCGTCTTGCGGCGGGTGAGGCCCGGAACCGCCCCCTCGGACCTCTGCTGGGACGCCACCTGCTCCTTGAGTTGGTTCCGCCGGCTGTACGCCGCCACCAGTTGTTGCCGCCAGTCGCCGAGCGGCTTGCCGGCCATCGCCTTTTCGATGTCCGCCACCGGTTTCTCGTCCGCCAGCAGCTTGAGCAACTCCTCGGCGTTGGCCGTGGTGGTGCGGGTGCGGGCGAGCAACTCTCGTTCGGCGGCCACGGCCAGCCGGGCGCGGTGGGCGTCGAGCTTCGCCTGCCCCAACTCCTTGCACTCGATCACCGCCAGTTTGTCGCCGGCGGCCACCGCCTGCCCGAGTTTGACCGCCACCTCCCGTACCACCCCTTCGGCCGGCGGGCAGATGTGGGCGATCCGGTCCTCGTGCAGCGCCACCCGCCCGGTCCGCCAGGTGCGGGCGACGAGCGGCTGCGGGCTGACCGTGGCCACCTCCACGCCGGCCGACGCCTGCCGCTCGCGGTCGAAGGTGACAACCCCCTCTGCGGCCTTCTCGGCCGCGGGGTCGGCACCGTCCGGCCTGTCAGCGTGGGCGGCGGGGGGGGAGAGGAGTCGGGTGCCGACCCCGCCGACGACCAGCCCGGCGACGAGCAGGCTGCCGGCCGTTACCCACGACCCGCGACGGACCGGAGGGGGCGGAGGCGGGGCGGTCGCGGGTACGACCAGTTCGACGGGGGCGTCGGTTACGGCGGGCGGCGTCTGCGCCGCGACGGGCTGTTCGGCGGACATGCCGGGCACCTGGCGGGTGATCGGGGACGGAGGGAGGGCGTGAGGAACGACGAGGGCGTCTCGGACTGACGTACGCGAGCGGGGCGAACGGACGGGAAGGGCTACGAGCGGAGAACGCCGCTCACCTGACGGCGCGTGAACGCCGAGAGGGGGAGGTGGCACGAGATGAGCCGGTCGCGTTCGACGGCGGGTGTGTCGGACGCCGGCGGCGGTGGGGCAGGGAGGAGTGTGGCCGCGTCAGCCAGTGCAGTCACGGCGGCCGGTATCGGCCGCTCGCACGGGTGGCCGATCACCGACACCCCGTCCGCAGGTGCGGCCGGGGCATCCCCGTCGGCGGGTGGCTCGTTCGGGCACTCGATGCCGCAGAACAGCAGGTGCCGGTGAACCGGTCCTGACTCGGACCAGTGCGCCGACTGGGCTTTCGGACATCCGCCCGGACACCACCCCCACCCGTGGACGTGCGGGGTGGCCGCTCCGTCATGGGCGTGCCGCACCCACACGCCCAGGCTGACCGCCGTCACCCATGCGGTCAGGAGGGTGGTGAGAGCGTACCAGAGGGAGCTGGGTCG
>CANJKY010000383.1 GCA_947474875.1 Gemmataceae bacterium | reverse complement strand
CCGCTCAGTCCCCCAGCAGTTGCGGCACCTTTTCCCGCAGGCGGTCGATCTCGGCGATGGACTCGCCCAGGTACGCCAGCAGCCGCAGGTCGTCGCGGCTGACCGTACCGCCGCTGAACAGCCACGCCCGCACCCGCAGCAGCTTGTACAGCTTCACCAGCTTGCGGTCGGAGATGAAGATCTTGTCCTCACGGATGAGCGTCTTCACCAGCCGCTGGTACTCGCGGAACACGTCGTCCGGGAAGAACTTGGTGCGGTCGTTCTGCTCGTCCCCGGCGGTGTCCGTCTTGCGGGCGGCGAACAGGAACGTCAGGTACCGGTTCGCCTTCAGCAGATCGTCCAGGGTGGCGTGCCCCTCCGCCCACGGCTTCTGGTTCAGCCCCTTGTACGCCTCCCCCCGTAGGCCGGCGTCGATCAGCTCGGCGAAGTGGTCGTCCTGCACCGGCCGGCTCATCACCTTCAGCACGAACCGGTCCTTGAGCGCGGCCAGCTCGCCCTGCTCGGGGATCTCGTTGGTGGCGGCGAACAGCACCCGTAGCGGCACCGGCTCCGGCTTGCCCTCCTGGTAGAACTTCTTCTCGTTGATGATGGTCAGCAGGATGTTCAGGATGGCCGAGTTGCTTTTGAAGATCTCGTCCAGGAACACCAGCCGGGCGGTGGGCAGCTTGCCCTCCTTGCGGCGGAGGTACTTGCCCTCCCGCAGCTCGCGGATGTCGATCGCCCCGATGATCTCGCTCGGCTCGGTGAACCGGGTGAGCATGTATTCGAAGTAGTCGCCCTCGCTCAGCCCGAGGGCGTCCTTGAACTTGAGCACCAGGTCGGATTTGGCCGTACCGGGCAGCCCGACCAGCAGCAGCGGCTCCTGGGCCACCGCCGCCACGCACATCAGGTCGATGATTTCCTGCTTGTGTACGAAGAACCGGCCGAGCGACGTGCGGAGCTTGTTGATCCGCTTCCGCACGTCCTCCGCCTCGGCTTGCAATTCGGCCAGCGACAACTCGTCCGGCGACGTCTTCGGCATGGTCGTCCGTTCCACGGGTGTGATCGGGTTCGCTGTCGGAATCTTACGATCGCGGGGCGTCGGACAGTAGCCGGCCCAGGTCGCGGACGATGCGGGTGCGGGTGAGGTGGGCGTACTCGTCCAGCCAGGCGCGGACGGCCGGCGGGAACGGGTCGTCGCCGACGGCGGCCGCGACGGCCCGGTCGACCAGTTCGAGTGCCGGCTGCCACACGCGATCGTCGTCGGCTGTCGGCGGGCAGCACGATCCGAGTGTGCGGAACAATTCGCTCACTTGCCGCTGGGCAGCGTCCGTCGGGGCGTACCGGACGGCCGAGAGATACTCCAACGCCAGCCGGTGGCGGGACCGCTCGGTGTCCGTTGAAGTCATCTGATCTCGCAGCTTGTCGAGGGCGGACAACCCGGATCGAGTTTCCCCGCGGAGGAAGTGGATGAGGGCCGAATCCGGCCGCTTCACAGCGGAGAACAGCCGGGCCGAGAGGGCCGCCGCTTCGAGCTTGCGGAAGGTCCGGTCGAGGACTTCGGCCTCGGCCGTCACTACCTGGGCCACCACCTCGTCGCCGCGGTTCAGGTGGTCGATCAGGCAGCGGACAATCGGCTCGATCGCGGTCCACCGTCCGCACGTCACCGCCAGCCGGCAGGCTGAGCGGACGGTCCGCGACAGCAGGCGGATGAGCAGCACTCGCCCGGCGTCCGAATCCCCGCCGATCACCCGCACCGCTTCGGGCAACAGGTCGATCGCCCGCGGGATGAACGCCAGGATGCGTTCGTCGGCGCCACGTTCGGCGGCGGCGAGGACCGCCCGCGGCAGGAACTGGGCGGTCGGCTCGGCCGCCGCCAGCGCGAGGGCGTGGCGAACATCGTCGGCCACGCCGTTCCGCAGTAATCGACGGAGGCGACGGCCGAACTCGTCCGACCCGAGCAGGACGAGCAGGTCGGCGTTCGATGCGGGCGGGGGAGGGATGGTCTTCTTTCCAGTCGCCCACTTCCGGCCGGTGTCCGGGTCACCGAGACGAACCGCGGCCTTCGCCAGTAGGCGGTCCGCCGCCGCGAGGGTGGCGCGGAACGACTGGCGGGTGTACGGCCGCAGGCGGTGGTCGGAGCGGTAACACGACCGCAGCCAGCCGCGAACGACCGGCCGAATGCCGAGCAGCCACAGCCGGGCGTGCTCGTGGCGGGCCACGTCTGCCTCGTCAGCAAAGCGAACGAACCACGGCACGTCCGCACCGAACACCGGGCCGGGGTCGATCAGCCGTGCGAACAGCCGGTCGTGACACCGGCTGGCGGCCAGCACATCCGGGCCGAGCAGTCGGCCCGCCGCCAATTTTGCCAGCCACACCATCCGCACCGGCAGCCGGCGTTCCCATTTCTCGACGAGCCGGAGTCGGCTCGCCACACCATCCGCACCGATAGCGGCGATCACCTCTGCGGCAGCGATCCGGGCCGGGTTTCCTGCCGCCTGTTCGCACTCGACCCACGCGGACAGCCACGCGGCCGGCGGCGACCGCGATTCCCATACCGCGTTCATCCAGCACCCTGCCGCGTCCGCCGGCGAAGCACATTGCTCGGCTAACGCAGCCCAGGATCGTGCGCGGATGGCCGGGCCGGCGGTGAACAGCTTTGGAAGTGTTTCCCGGGTTGCCTGCCAGTCCGGGGCGACTCGCGGTGCAGAACCGCTTGTAGGCGGAGTCCGAGGCGACCGAATCGGTGACGTGGGAGCAGGTCGCTTATCCTTCCGCGCCAGGTCCGGCTTCTTCGCCGGGCCGAAAAGCATATCCCGGAATCGGGCGATCCAGCCGCCCCGCGACTGCGGTTTGGCCGGCAGCGTGATCGGCGGATTGGCGCGAGGAGGCTGTTCCAGGGTGAACGCAGGTAGGGAGAAAGCGGGTTGCAGCGATCGGGCATCCACACGCGGGTGCGTTACCGGGGCGATGTACTCGACGAACGAGTCGAGCGGGCGGAAGGCCGACGCCGGCAGGCGGTGGAGGGCGAACCCACCGGTCGGCCGCAGTTCCATCCAGGCGACTTCACGCGGTGACACTCCCATCACCCGGCGGAGTCGGGCCGCAGACAGCCGGACGGACGGTGTGTAGCCGGGCGGGAGGAACAGGGCCGAGTTCGGCTCGGCCGTGTACTCGGCGAACGGCGGCGGGAGCACCGGGCTGCGGGCCGACGGATCGGCCCGAGCGATTAGCCGGATTACGTGCGCGGATGTGACCCGTGCGAAGGCGAAGCGGTGCAGGGCGGACTGGCTCACCTGCCGGAACACGTCGGCGACGGCTGCGTCGTCGCCCGGCATCACCCACAGCCGCGGGCCGTCCCGCGGTTGTGCCGCCGGCACCAGCCGGACGCGAATCCGGATGGCGACCTGGCCGGGTTCGGCGGGGGTGGACATGGTGATCCCGCGTGAGAGTGGTAGGCACACTCCGTGTGCCGTCGTGCGGAACGGCACACGGAGTGTGCCAACCACTCTCAGAGTTCGCTGCCGGACAGTTGCGCCCGCATGTCGCGGTGGATGCGGCGGCGGACCAGGTACTCGTCGTCCTCCAGCCACCGCCGGCCGGCCGCGCCCAGAGCGAAGTCGTCGCTCGCCAGGGTGAGCACCACCGCCTCCACCACGTTCAGGTGTGACCGCGAGTAGTATGGGGCGGTGGTGTACCCGTTGGTGATCTTGCCGGTCGGCATCTTGGCGAACAGGTCTTTCAGCCGCTTCACCCCGGCCTCGGCGTCCCCCTGCCCGACGGTGGTGGCGTACGCCACCGCCAGCCGGGTGTTGTCCTGCATGAGCGTCTTGGCCCCCGGCGGGGCGAACAGTTCGGCCCGGGCCGCGTCCAGGATCGGCGTGGCCTTGTCCGTCAGGCCGAACATCAGCCAGCCGCCGGCCACGCTGAGCGCGGACGCGAGCGCCTTTAGCCACACGTCCGGGCGGGAGGCGTGCGCCGCTTTCAGATCGGCCAGGGTGCCGGCCCCGAGGACGGTGACAAGCAGCTTCTGAAGCAGCCGGTCGATCTGGTCGTGCAGGCCGAGCTTCCGCAGGCTCCGCAGGCTCTGCCCGGCCACCACGCTCACCAGCTCGAACTTGCGGTCGGCGGGGGCGGCGGCCAGCACCTCGCCGAACGCGTCCACCAGGCTGACCACCAGGTCGCGGTGGTCGAAGTGTCCGGCCAGGAACAGCCCCCGCTCCAGCAGTTGCCCCTGCTTCTTCGGTACGTCCGCCACCTTCTGGTACGTCTGCCGCAGGGCGGCCGGCACCAGCCGGATCATCTCGGCGGCGAACTCCCCGCCGCACCGGGCTGACAGCGGCAGACAGTACCACAGGGTGACGAACTGGTCGTCCGTCACCCCGGCCGCCTTGCCCCGGTCCTTCGGATCGGCCTTCCGCCCGTTCGAGCGGTACTCGTTTCGGATCTCGTTCGCCAGCCGTGTCGGGTCGGTGATGCGGCTAATGGTGAGGAGCCGCTTCGAGAGTTCCCCTTCGTAGTCGACCGTGAACTTCTTGTACGGGTCTGGCCGCTCGTACAGGTCCAGAATCTGCGACTGTTCCAGCATCCGACTGACGGCGTAATGGGCCTCGCCGAACGGGCTGTTCGACACCCCCTGGCTTTTCTTGTCGTACTCTCCCAGCTCGGCGTACAGGTGGTCCGGCAGCCGGCCGGTGGTCGGCTGGCCGTTCGCCGCCTGATCGACGCGGTGGCGGAACGACTTGTACAAGAAGCGGCCGGCGATGCCCGGTTTACTCTCGGCGGGCAGGCGGTCGAACGCGGCTTTCGCGGCGTCGGCCAGCTTCGCTGCCGCCTGCGTCTCCCCCAGCTTCGCCAGCCCGTAGGCGAACAGAAGGTCCACATACGCGGCCGTCGGGTTGCCGTCGGCGGTGGTGGGTACGGCCCCGCCTTTCGCTCCGGCCTCGGCCCACGCCCGCACGAGATGATGCAGGGCGTGTG
>CANJKY010000382.1 GCA_947474875.1 Gemmataceae bacterium | reverse complement strand
CTGTGGCGGCCCGCCGACCGCCCCGGCGGTCGGTGCTACTTCGCCGCCGTCGCCCGCAGCTCCCGCTCGACGGCGGCGAACACTGAATTCCAGTCGTGCATCGCCGGCTGGCGGAATAACGTCATGCTCCGATACCACGGGGTGTCGGTGCGATCCCGCAGCCACCGCCAGTCGTTGTTGAACGAGATCAGTGTCCACACCCGCGTGCCCAGCGCCCCGGCCAGGTGCGCCGTCGCCGAGTCGATGGTGATGAGTAAGTCCAGGTTCATCAGCAGCCCGGCGATGTCGACGAAGTCATTCAACTCCTTTCCCGCGTCGGTGATCGGGAACCCCGCCGAAGCCAGTTGCTCGTAGCCGGCCCCCTTCTGCACACTGACCAGCGTCACGCCAGGGATCGCCGCCAGCGGGGCGAACCGCTCCAGCCTCACCGATCGCCAGCGGTCGCCGGTGAGCTTCGGATTGCCCTGCCAGCAGACGCCCACCTTGAACCCCGGCACGCCGGCCAGTCTTTCCTTCCACCGGGCCACGGCCGCGGCGGGGGCGGTCATGTACGGCTCGTCGCGGAGGTCGTTCAGCCCAACCTTAAGCATGCCGGGCAGACTCATCACGTTGCACCAGGTGTGGAACGTGGTCTCGGCGGTCGGCGTGTCGATCACCGAGTGGACGCCCGGCACGGAGCGGGCCAGTTCGACCAGTTCCGGCGGTGGCTGCACGATCACCTTCGCCCCGCGGTCGGCCAGGGGTTTGGCGAAACGGACGAACTGGATGTAGTCGCCCAGCCCCTGCTCGGCGGCCAGGAAGATCGCCTTGCCGGTCAGGTCGCCGCCGTCCCATCGCGGCTGCGGGAACGACCGCTCCTTCCCCCGCATGGCCTCCGTCTGCCAGCGGTGTTCGTAGTCCGGCCAGCCGCGGTCGAAGTTGCCCAGGGTCAGGTCGGTGAGCGCGCGGTTGAACCGCACCTCGCCGTTCTGCGGGGCGAGCAGCAGGGTGCGGTCGTACCACACCAGGGCATCGGCGTGCCGGCCCATCCCGGCCAGCACCAGCGCCAGGTTGCCGCTGGCGTCGGCGTCGGTCGGGTTCAGTTGCACCGCCTTGAGCAGCGCCGGGCCGGCCTCGTCGTACCGCCCCAGGTGGCGGAGGCAATTGCCCAGGATGCTCCACGCCGGGGCGTGGTCCGGCCGGGCGGCGATGGCGGCGCGAGCGGCCTGTTCGCACTCGTCCCACCGCCGCAGCTTGCCCAGCGCCGCCGCCAGGTGAGTGTGAGCGTCGGCCGACTTCGGGTCCAGTTCGACCGCCTTGCGGAAGTGCGGCACCGCCTCCTCGAACATCCCCTGCCCCGCCACGACCAACCCGACCGCCAGCCAACCGGGGGCGTAGTCCGGCCGGCAGTCGATCAAGGCGGTAGCTTCGGCGTGGGCGTCATCGTGCCGCTTCAGTTCGAGCAGCACGCTCACCAGGGCGACGCGGAGGTCCGGAGCGTCCGGCTCGCGGCGGACGGCTTCCCGCAGCGGCCCCTCGGCGGCGGCAAACTGTTTCAGGTCGACCAGGGCGAGGGCCAGGTGGTGCCAGCGGCGGGCCGGGGCCGGGTCCATTTTCAGCGCCACCCGGAAGGTACACACCGCCTCGGTGAACCGCCGCTGGCGTGCGAACAACACCCCTAGCTGTTCGTGCCACTCGGCCGCCGTCGGGTGCAGTTGAAGCGCCCGCAGCAGCGGGGCCTCCGCCTCGCTCAACCGGTTCTCGGCCAGCATCCGCACGGCCTCGGCGTGCAACTGCCGGGCGTCCTCGTGCGGCCGGGCCGGGCGGCAGCGGGACGCCTGCCGCAGCAGGTCGCCGGCCACGTCCGGCCGGCCGGCGTCGAACGCCGCTTCGGCCAGTTGCTGCAACACCTCGGCGTCGGTCGGCATCGCCGGCCCTCCGGTTCCGTCGGCCCACCCATACGATAGTCCCAAACTGGAGCCCGACATGCCCCGCTTCCGCGTCGTCATCCCCGACTTCATCGCTGACGACCTGTCCCCCGAACTCGGCGTCCTGGGCGACATCGCCGACGTGACCGCCCTCCGCGTGGCGGACGAGTCGGAGTTGGTCGGCGTGATCGAGTCGGCCGACGCGGTGATGATGTACACCCTGCCGCTCACCAAGCGGACGATCGCTCGGCTGACCAACTGCAAGCTGATCGTGCGGTGCGGGGTGGGGTTCGATAACATCGACCACCGGTTCGCCCGCACCCGCGGCATCCCGGTGTGTAACGTGCCGGACTACGGCACGGAGGAGGTGGCGGACTCGGCGATCGGGCTGGCGCTGGCACTCGCCCGGCAGATCGGGTTCTACAACTCGCGGCTGCGGCGGGGCGAGGGGCCGTGGGAGTGGACGCAGGCGGCGGGGATCCGGCGGCTCCGCGGGCGGACGTTCGGAATCGTCGGCCTGGGGCGGATCGGCACCGCGACGGCGGTGCGGGCGAAGGCGTTCGGGCTGGACGTGGCGTTCTTCGACCCGTACAAGCCGGACGGGTTCGACAAGGCCCTGGGCATCCGCCGGGTGGAGCGGCTGGACGACCTGCTGAAGCAGTCGCACGTCCTCAGCCTGCACACCCCACTCACGGGCGAGACGCGGCACGTCATCGACGCCCGCGCGGTCGGCCTGATGCCCCGCGGGGCGATCCTGGTGAACACCGCCCGCGGCGGGTGCGTCGATCTGGCCGCCATACCGGACGCCATCTCGTCCGGGCAACTGAGCGGCGCCGGCATCGACGTGCTGCCGGAGGAGCCGCCGCCGGCCGACCACCCGCTGCTGGCCGCGTGGCGGGATCCGGCCCACCCGTGCCACGACCGGCTGATCCTCACCCCGCACGCCGCGTTCTATTCGGAGGAGGGGCTGCTCGACATGCGGACGAAGGGCGCCCAGACGTGCCGCCGGGCGCTGCTGGGCGAGCCGCTGCGTAACGTGGTGAACTGAACGGGTGGGCCGCCCGCCGGTACGTCCGATAAAACAGTTTTGCCCTCATCCCCACCGGCGAAGCTCACGGATGATCTGCCCGTCCTGCGGCGAAACGAACCTGATGGGCGCCGACGAGTGCAACCGGTGCCAGTTCGACCTGTCCGCCCTGGACCGGCCGGTCCCCGCCGACGCCGTCGAGGTGAGCCTGATGACCGACCCGGTGTCGGTGCTCAAGCCCCGCCCGCCGGTGTGCGTGCCGGCCACCGCCGACCTGGGCCGGGCGATGGTGGACATGATCCGCCACGCGGTCGGGGCGGTGCTGGTGACCGACCCGGCCGGGCGGTTGGAGGGCATCCTGACCGAGCGGGACTTCCTCACCAAGATCGCCGGGTCGGACACCCTCGCCCTGCTGCCCGTCCGTCAGTTCATGACCCGCACCCCGGAAGCGGTGCGGCCGACCGACTCGCTGGCGTTCGCCCTGCGACTGATGGACGTCGGCCGGTACCGCCACCTGCCGGTGGTGGACGCCGGCCGGCCGGTCGGGGTGATCTCGGTGAAGGACGTGCTGCGGCATGTGCTCGCCCTGTGCCGCCCGCGGTCGCGGGGCAAGTAGCGAGCGGGGCACCACATCCCGATTCGGCCGGCGTGTGCTACGGGTACTGCGTACTCTGTACTGTGTACCCGCCGGAGCCTGACCCGCATGTCCGCCGACCGCCCGCCCGACCCCGCCCCGCCGGACGACGCGGGGGACGACCACGACATGTACTCCCGCCCGCTCGGGGCGGGGATTGACCTGGCCGACCCGAACTCGAAGCTCGCCCCGCTGTACTTCGCCCCCGGCGGGCTGTTCGCCGCCGCCCTGCTGGCCGCCGCCTTCTCGTTCTACACCTACCTGCCGCTCAACCACACCGACGTGTGGGTCCACCTGAAGTACGGCCAGCGGGTCGTCGAGACGCACGCCCTGCCGGAGACCGAGCCGTTCAGTCCGTACTCCGACAAGTCGGCCAAGCTGGTGAACGCCCAGTGGCTGACGCAGGTGATCTACGCCCTCACGTTCAAGGCCGGTGAATCTCTGCACACCGGCGACGAGGGAGTGCGGTGGTTGGGCGGGGCGGAGGCACTGCGGGTGCTGCACGCGGCGGCAGTGACCACGTTCCTCGGGCTGATGGCCCTGGCGGTGAAGCGGGCGGGCGGGTGTAACACGCCAGCGGTGCTGACCATCCTGCTGCTCGTGCCGGTCATGTTCCTCACTTTCGGCGTCCACCGCCCGCAGATGCTCGGGCTGATGATGTTCGCCGCGGTGCTGGCAACGGTTTCGCGGCCGGAGCCGCCCCGTCGGGTGATGTGGACCTTGCCGCTTCTACTGACGGTGTGGGCGAACCTGCACGGGTCATTCGCCGTCGGGATCGTCCTGCTCGGGGTGACGGCGGCCGGCCGGGCAGTGGACGCGGCACGGGTCGGCAAGTCGGTGCGCAGCGCGTTCACCGACGTGAGCCTGCGGCGGCTGGTGATCGGCACCGCACTCGCCGTGGTCGCGGTCGCCCTGCTCAACCCCTACGGCCCGAAGCTGTACCTGGCGGTGCTCACGTTCGGTTCGAACCCGAACCTGAAGTACCTGATGGAGTGGGAATCGCTCCGCGCGACCGAGCTGGCGCCGGGGACGCTGGTGTATTGGGGGCTGTTGGCCGCGAACCTGATTGCCGCCGCCGTCGGCTTCCGCTCGGTGTCGTTCGCCCGGTTGCTGGTGGTGCTGGCGTTCGCCGTGCCCCCGCACCTCCAGCAGCGGATGCTGGTGTGGTTCGTCACCGTCGGTGTGTGGGGGCTGATGGCACAACTGGCGGCGATCGCCGTTCGCCGCGGGTGGACGGCCCCGCCCATTCCGCCGAACCTCCGCCTGACGGTGGTGACGGCGCTTCTGGTGGTACCGCTGTTACTCCTGTCGTCGGCGGCGCGGTGGGTGAAGGACGGCCCGCCGACCGACCCGAAGGTGGTCCACCCCGGCACCGCCTACGAACTGGCCGCCG
>CANJKY010000381.1 GCA_947474875.1 Gemmataceae bacterium | reverse complement strand
CGGGCCACTCATACCTCGCTCACCCCCGCCAGGCGGCACAGGTGGCGGCGGGCCTCGGCGATGTCGGCCGGGCTGATCGGCTCGCGGGTCGGGGTGTACCGGGCGACGGCGTACAGCCGGGCGAGCGGATCGGCGATGCCCGCCGCCCCCGGCACGTTCTCCCGGATCGCCTCGGCGATGGTCACGTGGTTCCACACCCGCGCCCCGTCCCCGCAGATGTACACCGACAGGTATTCGAACGCCCGCACCAAACTCTCGCGGTCTTTCACGTCCCGCGGGTCGATCGGCCACGGCCCGGCGCCGGGCAGCGGGGTGGGCGGACGACGCATCGCGGCGATGGCCGGCCAGTACCGGTACACCAGGAAGGCGACCACCGCGGCGGCGATCAGCCCGACAATCACCAGGCCGGCGGTGCCCAGGCCGGCGAACCCGCCGCCCAGCCCGCCGACCGATCCGATTCCGCCACCGCCCACGCTCGGCGTGTAGCTCGACGCCCCGCCACCCCCGCCGCCTGTGTTCCAGCCGCTGAACCAGCTCTTGCCGCCGCTCCCGCCGGTCATGCTCTTCCACCAACTCGGCCCGCCGTTCGAGGTGGCGTTGTTGAACCACTGGGCCAACCCGCCCCCGCCGTTGCCGTTCCCGCCGCCCCAGTTGCCGGGGCCGCTGCCACCCGCGCCGCTTCCGCCGTTCCAGTTGAAGCCGTTGCTGCTCCCGTTCATGCCGCCCCAGTTCCCGCCACCCCCGCTGTACATGTCGATGAACGCCTGCCTCAGCGCGGGGGTGTTGTCCAGCGACCCGAAGTTCGCCTCCCACGTCCCGACCAACTGGCCGAACTCCTGGTTCTGCTGTGCGAGTTGCTTCATCTGGTCGAGCGACTGGCCGTTGTCGGTGAAAGGTGCTTGGCTAGCACTCGGGTTGTTGAACCCGCCGCCACCGTTCCCCGGATTGGGTTGTGTCGCTCCGCCCGGATTCCGGTTCTCGATGCCGGGTGCTTCCGCCGCGCCGCTGTTCGGGTTCGACCCCTGACCCGGCCCTTGTCCGGTCGGAGGTGTGGGGGGAGTCGGCAGTTGTGGTGTACCGATCGGCGGCCTGCCAGTTGGGTTCGGGGTGGTCATCCGGCCCTCCCCCATGCTCCCCCCGCCTTGAGACTGGAATTGCTGACGGAACCGGTCCAACTGATCCTGCGACAGATTCATCTGTCGCTTCATGTTCTCCGCCAGCTTCGGATCCTGCTGGAACCGTCGCCGCATTTCCGCCATCTGCTGCTGGACTCTCGGATCTTTCAGGAAGTCCGGGTTGTTCTTCATGAACTCCTGGGCGAATTTCAGCATCTCCGGGTCGATCTGCCCCTGTCCGCCCGCGCCGAGTTGATCGGCCAGCCGCTTCAGCGTGGCGTAGTCCGGCGGCGGGTCGTTCCCCCGCTGGGCGGACGCCCCGGCTGCGGCCAGCACCACGGCCACGCACGCCCCCATGAACCGGCGGAACGAACGGGTCACTGCTTGTCTCCGGTCGGGAGTGGCGGGGGTTTGGTGCCCCCGGTCGGGACGAGGCGGCTGACGGCGTAGGCCGCCTGCCGCCGCACGTCCACGTCCTTGTCGTCCAGCAAATCCAGCAGGTCGGGCAGGGCGGATCGGGCCGGCCCGCCGATCAATCCCAGGGCATACGCCGCGCCGGCCCGCCGTTCGGCCAGCCCGTCCTTCAGCGCCCCCGTTAAGGGTTCGACGGCGGCCGGGCCAATCTTTGCCAGGGCGGTGGCCAGATTCTGCCGCACGTCCGGGTCGGCGTCCTTGAGAGCGTCCACCAGCCGGCGGACGAGAGTGGAATCCGACGGCGGGTCGGCAGCAGGTAGTGCAGGGGAGAGGAGCAGCCCACAGGCTGCGGCGACGATCGCTCGCACCGCTCTCCCCTCGTAGTCTGAAAGATGAGACGAGGGTATTGTCGCGGCGGATTGCGGGGAAAGCAAGCGGCCGGGGGGCGAACCCCTGAACGGTGAATTGCTTGTGCCGGGAGTAGCGGCTACACTTAAGGCGTTGAACCCCGCCAGACGCTCACTTTCCCGTGACCCACATGCACTACCGGATCGGCTGGCTCGCCCTTCTCGTCGTCGCGCCCGCACTCCGGGCCGAGTCGCCATCGTACCTGACCGAGGTGCTGCCGGTGCTGACGAAGGCCGGGTGCAACCAGGGGGCGTGCCACGGCAAGGGGGCCGGACAGAACGGGTTCAAGTTGTCGCTCCGCGGGTACGACCCGGCGGCCGACCACCGCAGCATCACCCGCGAGGCGGACGGCCGGCGGATCGACCCGGCTCAGCCCGAACGCAGCCTACTGCTGACGAAAGCCACCGGCCGAGTGCCGCACGAGGGCGGGGCGGTCCTCCGGCCGTCCGGCCGCGAGTACCAGACGCTACTGGCGTGGTTACAGGCCGGCGCCCCTGGACCGGACGCGAAGGAAGCGAAGATCACGAAGCTGGAAGTGACGCCGGCGGACCGGGTGCTGAAGCCGGGCGAGGTGGTGCCGCTGACCGCGACCGCCACGTTCACCGACGGCACCCGCCGGGACGTGACGTGGCTGACCAGGTTCGACAGCAACGACGCGGCGGTGGCGGTGGTGTCGGCCGACGGGAAGGTGACGGCGAAGCGGAACGGGGCGACGGCGGTGCGGGCGGCGTTCCTCACGGAAGTGGCAGTGGCGACGCTGGCGGTGCCGTTCGACAAGCCGGTGGACGATGCCAAGTTCGCGGTGACGAACAACGCCATCGACACGCACGTGTTCGCCAAGCTGAAGGAACTGCGGATCGAGCCGAGCGGCCTGTCGGTCGACGCCGAGTTCCTGCGGCGGGTGTACCTGGACACGATCGGCACGCTGCCTACGCCGGCCGAGGTGCGGGAGTTCCTGGCGGACCAGTCGGCGGACAAGCGGGCCAAGCTGATCGATGCCCTGCTGGAGCGGCCGGAGTTCGTCGACTACTGGACGCTGTTCCTGTCCGACCTGTTCCAGAACCGCAAGGAGCGGGACCACGACGTGCGGGGGGTGAAGGGTGTGCGGCAGTTCCACGCCTGGATCCGCGAGCAGGTGGCCGCCAACCGCAAGTGGGACGAGATCGCCCGCGACGTGCTGACGGCCACCGGCGACACCACGGCGAACCCGCAGGTCGGGTACTACGTGGTGACGGTGTGGGAACACCGGGAGGTGGAAAAGTCGGAGGCGGCGGAGAGCGTCGCCCAGGCGTTCCTGGGCACCCGCATCGGCTGCGCCCGCTGCCACAACCACCCGCTCGAGCGGTACACGCAGGACGACTTCTACCACTTCAGCGCGTTCTTCACCCGCATCAAGATCGACCGCAAGGAGTCGAAGGCCGGGCCGACGAAACTGACCGTGTCGCACAACGACCCGAGCCAGAACAAGAACCCGGTGGGCGTGCGGCAGCCCCGCACCGGCCAGATGCTGCCGCCGCAGCCGCTCGACCGCACCGCCGCCGGGGTGAAGCCGGGCGACGACCCGCGGGTAAAGCTGGCGGCGTGGATCACCGACCCGGCGAACGAGCAGTTCAGCGGGGCGATGGTGAACCGCGTGTGGAAGCACTTCCTGGGCGTCGGACTGGTGGAGCCGGTGGACGACCTGCGGGCGACCAACCCACCGAGTAACCCGCCGCTGTGGGCCGAACTGAACCGCCAGTTCGTGGCGTCCAAGTTCGACCTGAAGCACCTGATGCGGCTGATCCTGACCTCGCGGACGTACCAGTTGACCAGCGCGACCACGCCGGCCAACGCCGGCGACGGGCGGTTCCACTCGCACTACTACGCCCGCCGGCTGCCGGCCGAGGTGCTGCTCGACGCCCTCACCGCCGCCACCGGCGTCGGAGAGAAGTTCGACGGCTACCCGGTCGGCGTGCGGGCCATCCAGATCCCGGACCCCGGCTCACACTCGGCGTTCCTGAAGATGTTCGGCAGCTCCGAGCGGGTGACGGCGTGCGCATGCGAGCGGAGCGGGGACGTGACCCTGCCGCAACTGCTCAGCTTGCAGAACGGCGACCGCCTGCTGGCGAAACTGAAGGACGGAGCGGGTACGCTGTCTAAGTTGTTGAAGGAACAGAAGGACGACGCCAAGCTGATCGAGGAACTGTTCCTGCGGACGCTGTGCCGCCTGCCGACGGCGGACGAGACGGCGGCGGTGCGGAAGGCGCTCGCGTCCGGCGACCCGCGGGACGAGGTCCTCCGCGACCTGTTCTGGGCGCTCCTGAACGCGAAGGAGTTCGCATTCACCCACTGATTACGCCCTGATCGGTCGCCGGTTTTCTTCCTGCTTTTCAGCTCAACTCCGCCTACGTCAAATATTCGCGGCTAGGCAGCGAAAGACATGTCAGTCCGGGAGATATCAGCGCCAGTTTTTCTGTTGCTCGCATCCGACTGGTTCCGGACACTGGATCACATCCCCGTCGTTCCTTCAGGAGTGCGGCCCTGTGAAGAAGACGCGCGCCGAAGAGTTTTTCGAGCAGATCACCGAGCAGACCGCGGACGTCGTGGTCGAGAACGGGGTAATCACCGACGCCGTGAAGTCGGCAGCGGACAGCGACATCGTCACCGACATCGTGAACGGCGCTGGTGACGTGGCCGAAGGCGTAGTCGGGTTCTTCTTCAAGATGTTCGAGTGATCTTAGCTAACTGGTGATGACGGCCCCGCGGGATCGTTTCCGCCCGGCTCAAAAACGTCTTTGAGCAACCGGTAGATACCATACGCCGAAACAGCCAGCGGGCCGAGCGTCATGAACGCGCCTAACGCCATTGGCCCGGTGAGGCCGGCAAGAAGGGCGACCAACACTGCGGCCGCGGTTCCCGTAGGCTTCGCGTCGCCATGTTCCCAACGGATGACCGTAGACGTGCTGACACCAAGGATTTTGGCAAGCTGCTCCTGAGACCAGTTTTTCAGTTTGCGCAACTCCTTGATACTGTCTGCGGTTAGCTCTTTT
>CANJKY010000380.1 GCA_947474875.1 Gemmataceae bacterium | reverse complement strand
TGACCATGATCGCCCAGCAGTTCATCCCGTGGCAGCAGTACGTGCGGTGCATGTGTCTGGGCCGGGAAGAAGTGCTGGTGATGCCCTACGACACGCACAACCGCAAGTACATTCCGGACCCGAACTACCTGGGTAAGGAGTTGCACGCCCGCATCGTGAAGGACTGCCTGACGCTGGTGAACGCCCTCGGGTACGACATGAACACGGTCGAGTGGGCGGTGTACGAGGGGGTGCCCTACGCTATCGACTTCATGAACCCGGCCCCGGACATGGACGTGAACTCGCTCACGCCGGCGTACTTCGACTGGTGCGTCACGCACATGGCCGACATGGTCATCAAGCTGGCGAAGAACCCGAAGCCGCAGTTGGGCGAGCTGCGGTGGGGGAAGCTGTTCTAGACCGGCGAGCGAGACCCCAAGCCCACCCACGGCCGTGGGTGGGCTTTTTTTCGCACCGCGGTTTCTCCTACAACATCTCGCATCCCGCCCGCCGCCGGAACCCGCCATGTCCGATGCCGTCTCGCGGTACCACGACCTGCTGTCGGCCGGCCCCCTGGCCGCCGACTCGCAGGCCCTGCTCGAACGCCTCCAGGAGTCCCGCGGGCTGTTCTTCGGCACCCGCCCGGTGTGTACCGTCCTCCGCCCGCGGTTCCTCACCCCCGGCCAGTACGCCTTCCTCCGCGACCGGGTGAAAGTGCTGCTGCCGGCGTTCCAGACGGCCTACGACCGGGCGATGGCCGACCCGCAGTTCCGCCGCCAGTTCCGCCTGCTCGACTGGGAAGACCAGTTGCTGGACATCGAACCCGGATTCAAGCACCCCAGCCCGACCAGCCGGTTCGACTCGTTCTTCGTGAGCGAATCCGACTTGAAGTTCACCGAGTTCAACACTGAGACACCCGCCGGGGCCGGGTACTCGGACGCGCTGAGCGACGTGTTCTACGGGCTGCCGGTGTTCCAGGAGTTCCAGCGGCGGTACGACGTGAAGCCGATCCCGGACAAGCCGGGGGTGCTGCACGCCCTGCTCGACGCCTACGCCCAGTGGCGGGGAACGAAAACCGAGCCGCCGCGGATCGCCATCCTGGACTGGCGGGAGGTGCCCACGTTCAGCGAGTTCGTGCTGTTCTACGACTACTTCCGCGGCATGGGCGTCGAGGCCCGGAACGTGGACCCGCGGGAGGTGGAGTACACCGACGGCAAGCTGATGTGCGGGGACTACCACATCACCCTCATCTACAAGCGGGTGCTCATCTCGGAGCTGATCGAGCGGGGCGGGCTGGACCACCCGGTGGTGCGGGCGGTGCGGGACGGGGCGGTGTGCATGGCGAACACGTTCCGGTGCAAGATCCTGTTCAAGAAGGCCAGCTTCGCCGTACTCAGCGACGAGGCGAACGCCGACCTGTTCACGAAGGATCAACTGGCCGCCATCCGCGACCACATCCCGTGGACCCGCGTGGTGGAGGAGCGGAAATCGACCATCGACGGCCAGCCGATCGACCTGATCCCGTACATCTCGGCGAACAAGGATCGGCTGGTGCTGAAGCCGAACGACGACTACGGCGGGAAGGGGATCGTCCTCGGGTGGACGGTGGACCAGCCGATCTGGGAGCAGGCGGTGCGGCAGGCGGTGGAGACGCCGTATGTGGTGCAGCGGAAGGTGAACCTGCCGTACGAGCCGTTCGCCGGGTTCGAGAACGGCAAGCTGCAGGTCATCCCGCGGATGCTGGACACCAACCCGTTCGTGGCGTTCGGTTCGCACATGCACGGCTGCCTGACGCGGATCAGCACCGAGGCGCTGCTGAACGTCACCGCCGGCGGCGGCAGCACTGTGCCGACGTTCCTGATCGAGGAGCGATGACGCGCTCTTCGCCCCGGAGGGGCCGTCGGACGTAGCCCAGGGCGGAAGCCCTGGGTTATTACGCCACCGCGATCAAGTCCCGGAGGGGCGGCAGAAAATGCGTCTGTCGCCCCTCCGGGGCTTGTGGTATTTATTGACGGCCGACCCAGGGCTTCCGCCCTGGGCTACGTCCGACGGCCCCTCCGGGGCGAAGACACGAAACCCGATCACCCGCTGTCCTCTCCGTCCGGGTCGATTCCATCGGAGTGCCTATGAAGCCCCCGTCGCTCACCATCGGGATCGAGGAGGAGTACCAGATCATCGACCCCGCGACCGGTGAGCTGAAGTCGTACATCACGCAGATCCTGGACGACGGCAAGCTGCTGCTCCGCGAGCAGATCAAGGCGGAGATGCACCAGAGCATGGTGGAGGTGGGCACCGAGATCTGCAAGACGCCGGCGGAGGCGCGGGCCGAGCTGGTGAAGCTGCGGCGGGCGATCACCGACCTGGCCGCCAAGCACGACCTGGTGATCGCGGCCGCCGGCACCCACCCGTACTCGAAGTGGGAGACGCAGGAGATCACCCCGTTCGAGCGGTACCTGGGGGTGAAGCAGGACATGGGCGACCTGGCCCAGCAGTTGCTCATCTTCGGCACCCACGTGCACATCGGCATCGAGGACCGCGACTTCCTCATCGACGCCATGAACGTGGCCCGGTACTTCGTCCCGCACGTCCTCTGCCTGTCCACCAGTTCGCCGTTCTGGACCGGGCGGAACACCGGGCTGAAGTCGTACCGGAGCATCGTGTTCCGCCACTTCCCACGCAGCGGCATCCCGCCGCAGTTCAAGGACTGGGCCGAGTACGAGGACATGGTGGACATCATGGTGCGGACGCGGTGCATTCCGGACGGCAGCAAGATCTGGTACGACGCCCGGCCGAACTGCCGGTACCCGACGCTCGAGTTCCGGGTGTGCGACGTGTGTACCCGCGTGGACGAGTGCATCTGCATCGCCGCCATCTTCCAGGCGATCATCGCCAAGCTGTGGAAGCTGCGGCGGGACAACCTGACGTTCCGCGTGTACCCGACCGAGCTGATCGAGGAGAACAAGTGGCGGGCGGTGCGGTACGGGCTGGACGGCAAGCTGCTCGACCTGGGCAAGGAGATGGAGGTGCCGGCCCGCGACCTGATCCACGAGATGATCGACTGGTTCCTGCGGGACGTGATCGACGAACTCGGCACCCGCAAGGAGATCGAGTACGCGTACAAGATCCTGGAGCAGGGGAGCAGCGCCGACCGCCAGTTGAAGGTGTTCGAGCAGAGCGGCGGCGACCCGCGGGCGGTGGTCGATCACCTGGTGGCCGAGACGCGGGAAGGGGTGTTTTGAGTGTTCCAAGCCCAGGGACGGCCGTCCCCGGGCTTTGCAGGTGTATCATGCAAACTTTCACCCGCGGCGGCGTCCGCTTCCAGTACCCGGCGAGCTGGACCCTCGACACCGAGGACGACGGGGCGGCGTGGACGGCGTCGGCGTTCAGCCCGGACACGGCGTTCGCTCTCGTCGCCCTGCGGCCGGACGCCGATAACCCGGCGGAACTGGCCGACGAGACGCTGAAGGCGCTCAAGGCCGAGTACCAGGAACTCGACGCCGAGCCGGTGGTCGAGAGCGTCGCCGGGCAGCCGGCGGTCGGGTATGACGTGGACTTCCTGTCCGTGGACGTGGCCATCATGTGCCTGATCCGGGCGGTGAACACGCCGGACGGCCCGCTCCTGTTCCTGGCCCAGGTGGGTGAGTACGACCGCGAGGCCCACGAGCCGCTGCTGCGGGCGGTGCTACAGTCCGTGCAAATCGCCGACGAGTGATCCCATGTCCGACCCGTTCGCCGCCAAGCGGTCCGCCATGCGGGACGAGTTCTTCGACAAGCTGTTCCTGCTCGGCGGGTGGATCGGCGGGACGGACACCTACAAGCGGACCATGTGGGCGGCGGTGCCGGACATTGCAATACAACGGGCCGCCTACTCGCTCACCTTCCGCCGCAGTCTGCCCGAACCCGGCGCCGACGGGCAGATGGTGATGGCCGGTCACGAGGCCATGCTGGCGCAGTGGTTCCGCCGCCCGCTCAAACGCAGTGACATCGAGCTGGCACGCGAGTGGTACTCGCAGCGGTCGAACATCCGGGTGTTCCCGGCGGAAGTTTGGGAAGAAGTGCTATCCACCCCGACCCCACCGGAGGGGGAGTGGAGTGGCGACGACATCCGCCTGCCCATCGACATTTGGGGCTTCCCCGGCGGGCAGACGTTCCTGGCCGGCGTGCCGCTGCTGGTGTTCGAAGGGCCGGGCGGGCTGGTGTCGTACCTGGAGCCGGCCATGTGCCGGTACTTCGCCCCGGTCATTCAGGCGACGAAGGCCCGGCTGATGAAACTCGCCACCCCGCGGGACGCCGAGTTCGGCCTGCGGTCCGCACCGGTGGAAGTGTGCAACCTGATCCTGCTGCTCGCCCGGTACGTCGGCGGCGGCGGGCAGCTCACGTCGAACGACACCGCCGAGTTCCTGTACCCGGAGTTGTTCAAGAGCATCGGCACCATCGGCCACGAGATGATGTGCGCCGCCCAGAGTTTCGACAGCACGCTGGCCGACGCCGAGTACGAGATGATGGACCGGTACGTCTCGCGGATGGGCACCGCATCGTTGCTGTGTGACCTGGTGGACGCCGAAACGGTCGGGCTGGAGAACGCCCTGCGGGTGATCCGCAACCACCCCGAAACGGACCGCGTCGGCATCCGGGTGGACAGCGGGGACATCTCGAAGCAGTGCGTGCTGTACTTCAAGCAGATGGTGGCGGCCGGCATCGAGCCGCGGCTGATCGTGTTCGAGGACGAGGTGAACCCGGAGAGCGTACGGGAGGTGTACGACGTGTTCCGGCGGTTCACCGGGGCCGAGCCGACCATGCTGTTCCCCGGCGCCGGCGGGTACTGGTGGCGACTGGTCCACCGCGACACGGTGAGCGCGGCGTTCAAGCGGACCGCCACCGCCGACCGGCCGAACGTGAAGTTCAGCAACTCGCCGGGCAAAGAGTCGATCCCCGGATATTTGCGGGTGTACGGCCGCGGCGAGGTGATGCTTGTAGCCGACGCGAGCGAGAC
>CANJKY010000379.1 GCA_947474875.1 Gemmataceae bacterium | reverse complement strand
GAGGGGGAGGGCAAGCGAGCGAAGCGAGCGCGGGAGGGGGGGGCTGAAATACCACCCCTCTCCCCGGCTCGACCTGCGGTCTCACCGACCCTCTCCCTCAAGGGGAGAGGGTGACAAACCAAATCACGGCGTGTCGAACACCTTCGGGTCGATCGGCCCGGGGGTGACGGTCAGCTTCTGCCAATCGCCTTTGTTCTGCCGGTTCGCCTTCACCGTCAGTTTGACCGGCAGCTTCACCCCGTCGAACTCCTGGTTGTCGGTCACCACCACCTCCTTCACCACGCTCGTCGCCATCTCGCGGCCGGAGTACACCACCCGGGCGAGCAGCTTGGTCTTCGTGTCGAACGACACCAGCGCGTACTCGAGGGCGGGGGTCCACACGTGCAGGCCGACCACCGCCACCCCGTTCAGCGTCTCGTCCGGCCCGCGGGAGACGACGGTGGCCGGGTCGGCGAGCGGGAACAGGAACAGCACCGCGTCCTCGCTCATCTGCGCCTTGAGCGTGCGGGCGAACTCGGCGTCCATGGCCATCCGCTGCCGTTTCTCCGCCGGCTGCTGGCCGGATTGCACCTCCGCCCGCGCCTGCCACGCCCCGGCCGGGGTGAGGGCGAACGTGTCCAGTTGGGTGAACGCGGCCCCGTCCTTCGCCAGCTCGAGCTTGGTGCGGAGGCGGTACCGGTCCGGCCACACCAGGTCGAACGTCCAGCTGGACTGGACGTTGCCGCCGGGCGTCTCCATCACCCCGGTGCGGGTGTACGCCACCGACTTGTACCGGTCCAGCCGGTCCGGCTTGCCGCCGGTGTGCGCGTCCAGCGCCTCTTTCAGCAGGGTCGCCGCCGCCGGCTCGGATTTGGCCGGCTTCACCGGCGGTTTGAGCTCGAACTGGTCCGCCTTCGCCTCCTCCTTCTTCTTCACTTCGATCACCGGCGGCGGGTCGGAATCGCACCCGACCGCCGCCAGGAACGTGACCGCCAGAACTGCTGCCGCCCGCCGTGCCATGACCTGCCCTCCGGAGTGCGTGCGGTCATCTTACGCGGTCACCTCTTGTCCGGCGGGATGGACCGACTGGTGCGGTCGATGCCGTCGTACAGCTCCTTCATCTGCTTGTCGTCCGGGTAGTCGCGGACCAGCGCGGCGGCCAGCTCACGGGCCGTCTGGTACGCCGCCTTCCCGTCCGCCGGCTTGCCGCCGAACGTCCACACGCTGCCGATGTTGTACCACGTGTTCACGATCATTCGGCGGTAGTGCGGGCTGTTCGGGAAGTCCTTGGCCAGCGCCTCGTACTCGGCCAGCGCCTGGCGGTAGGCGGCGTCCGCCTCGGCCGACTGTTTCCGCTGGTAATGCACGTTGGCCGCCGCGTCGTGGTACGCCGCCCGTAACTGCCGCACCGCCGGGGTGGAGCTATCCGGCAGCCCGTCCACCGTCCCCTTCGCCGCCCGCAGGATGTCGTCCGCCTCGGCAAAGCTCCGCCGCTGGGCGAGCAGCCGGGCGAGCGACAGCTCGTTCTCCACCACCGACATCTGGTGGCGGGGCACGTCCGGGCGGATGCGGGCCAGCCGGCGGTACAGCTCCACCCACCGGCGGTACACCGGCTCCAGGTTGTCCGGGTTGCCGGTGAGCGCCGCCCGGATGGCCTGCCGCCCCTGGGAAATCAGATTCAGCTTGATCACGTCCTCGTCGTCCGGGTGGGCGGCCTCCAACTCGGCCGCCAGCTTCTCCCCCTCATCCCGCAGGGCGTCCACCTCGGCCGTCTTCCCCTGCGTCTCCAGGGACAGGGCGAGTTGCATGACGGCGATGCCGCGGGCGGTGCGGTACTTCACCGCGTCCGGGTGGAGGGCCAGCAACCGTCCGGCGGCATCGGCCGAGCGGCGGAACGCGGCCTCCGCCCCGGGGTGGTCGCCGACCTGGTTGAGCGCGGTCCCCAGGTGCTGGTAGCCGTAGGCCAGGTGCTCCAGCACCCGCTCCCGCTTCGGATCGGCGGCGGCCATCTTGTCCAGGGTGGTCTGCGCCTGCCGCAGCACCTCCGCCCGCAGCTTCTCCCCCTGCGGCAGATCCTTCAGCTTGTCCGCCAGGGTGAAGTGGTACTCGTCCAGGGTGCCCAGGGCGAACCCGAGCATCGTCTCCGTCTCCCCGCGGGACTTCTCCAGGTCGGCGTTCACCCGCCCCAGTTCGTCGTTCGCCCGCCGCAGCCGGCCGGCGTTCACCGCCTCCAGGACGCCGATGCCGACCACCGCCAGCAGCAGCAGCGCGGACACCACCGCCAGCCCGGTGAGCGCCTTGTTCCGCCGCGCCCACTTCCCGGCCCGTTCCGTCCACCCGACCGGGCGGGCGAGGATCGGCTCGCCGCGGAGGAACCGGCCCAGGTCGTCGGCCAGCTCGCCGGCGGTGGGGTACCGCTTGGCCGGGTTCTTCTCCAGGCACTTCAGGCAGATGGTGTCCAGGTCCCGCGGCAGCTTGGGCAGAAGGGTGCGGGGCGGCACCGGCTCCATGCCCAGCACCATGAGCACGGTCTGGAGCGGCTCCGGCGACTGGAACGGTGGGCGGCCGGTGAGCGCCTCGTACAGCACGGCGCCGAGCGAGTACACGTCGGCGGGTGGGCCGAGGGCGGACGCGCCGGACGCCTGCTCGGGTGGCATGTACGCGGGGGTGCCGAGGATCTCGCCGGTGCGGGTGAGGCCGCCGCCGGGGGTGACGGTGGTGTCGCCGGTGGCCGGCGGGGGCAGCTCCTTCGCCAGCCCGAAGTCGGTCACCTTCGGGGTGCCGTCGGCGGCCAGCAGGATGTTCCCCGGCTTCAGGTCGCGGTGCAGGACGCCCCGGTCGTGCAGGTAGCCGACCGCGCGGGCGACGGTCTCCACCAGCACGGCCGCCGCTTTCGGGTCTTGCGGCTTCCCGCCGAACCGCTCCGCCAGGGTGCCGCCGTCCACGAACTCCTGGGCCAAGTACGGGTGGCCGTCGGCGGACCCGGTGTCGTACAACTGGGCGATGTTCGGGTGCTGGAGCTGGGCGGCGATGCGGGCTTCGGCGCGGAACCGGGTGAGCGCCCGCTCGTCCAGCTCGTAAGCCAACACCTTGATGGCGACGGTGCGGTCCAGCTCGACGTGCCGGGCGCGGTACACCTTCCCCATGCCGCCGCGGCCGACCAGCTCGACCAGCTCGTACCCGGGCACGGCCGGCAGCGGGGCGGGCGGTGCGGGCACCGGGGTGACGCCGCCGGGGATCTGAACAGTGGTCGGGGCGGAATGCTCGGGGGTCACGCCGCCGCCCACTTCTGCTGGATGAACTGGATGCCCTTCGTGTACACCTCGTCCGGCGTCGGGAACAGGTCCCGCCACACGCGGGTGGCGGCGGCCAGGTCCGGCAGCGCCCGGCCGAACGCCTCGATCACCAGCCAGCCGTCGTACCCGGTCTTCTTCAGGGCGCTGAACGCCTCGTCCCACCGCACCTGACCCGTGCCCGGCGTGCCGCGGTCGTTCTCGGAGATGTGGACGTGGGCGAACACGTCCTTCACCGTCTCGATGGCGCTCGCCTGGCTCTTCTCCTCGATGTGCGCGTGGAACGTGTCGTACATGCACCGGAAGTTCGGGTGGTTCACGCTCCGCACCAGCGCCGCCGCGTCCGCCGCCGTGGTCAGGAAGTAGCACTCGAACCGGTTCAGGTACTCGATGCACAGTTTCAGGTTGGCCTGTTTGGCGAACTCGGCCGCCTGTCGCAGCACGTCCGCCGCCCGCCCCTTCTCGTCGGCCGTCGGGCCGGTGCCGCTGAACACGCCGAGCGGCGAGTGGTACGGGCCGACCATGGCCACGCTGCCCAGGGTGTGGTTCATGTCCACCGCCCATTTCAGCCGCTCCACCGCCGCCTTCCGCACGTTCGCGTCCGGGGAGATGGGGTTGGCGTCCTCGGTCATCACCGTCACGGTGCTGCACGCCAGCCCCTGCTTGTCCAACTCGGCTCGCAGCGTCTTGTACTGGGCGGCGTCCCCGCCGAAGAGCGGGATCTCCACCGCGTCGAACCCGGCGGCCCTGATCTTGGCGATGGTCGGGAAGTGTTCCTCGGTGATCGACCCGGACCACAGCAGCAGGTTCATGCCGACCTTCATGGCGAACTCCGGCGGGAGGGGTGGAACGGCGGCATTGTGCGGCGGGCGTAGGATGATGGCAAGGGAACACCCGCAGCCACAGGGCGCTGGGCATGATTGAAGGCTGGACCCGCACCCAGATCGCCGGCAAGCCGGCGGACGTCTTTGACCCCGCCGGCCCGCCGCGGTTCGCCGTCTTGTACCTGCACCCGGTCGGGCTGGAGTCGCTCGCCGACAACGCCACGTACACCGCCGAACTGGCGAAGCACCGGCTGGCGTGCTGTGCCCCGTTCGGGGCGCGAAGCTGGTGGAGCGACCGCGTCTGCCCGGAGTTCGACCCGACTCTGACGGCCGAGCGGCACCTGCTGGATCACGTCGTGCCGTGGATGCGCGACCGCTGGTCGCGGCCGATCGGCGTGGTCGGCATCAGCATGGGCGGGCAGGGGGCGGTGCGGCTCGGGTTCAAGCACCCGGAGCGCTTCCCGGTGGTGGCAAGCGTGGCCGGGGCGTTCGACTACCACGAACTGTACGGCCAGGGCACCCCAATCGACGACATGTACCGCAGCCGCGAGGCCTGCCGGCAGGACACCGCCATCCTGCATGTACACCCGACCCGGTTCCCGCCGCACATGTGGTTCGCCTGCGACCCGGGCGACGCCGACTGGTTCCGCGGGAACGACCGGCTGCACGAGAAACTGGCCGCCGTCGGCCTGCCGCACACCGCCGACCTGACCACCGCCGCCGGCGGGCACTCGTGGGCGTACTTCGACGCGATGGCCGGGCCGCTGTTCGATTTTGTGGTGGCGAGTTTGGAGAAACAGAACCGGCGACTGATGTGAAGCGGCGGTCTTCGCCGCGACCTCCGGGAGCGGTGGCCGCCCTGCCGCTCCCGGAGGTCG
>CANJKY010000378.1 GCA_947474875.1 Gemmataceae bacterium | reverse complement strand
CCAACGGGGAGCGCGTTCAGCACGCGCTCCCCGTTGGGTCGCGGCTACAAAATCGCGGCTACTTTCTTGCCCACACCACCACCGCGGTGTCGCCCCACACCGCCGTCAGCACCGTGTTCCCCTTCAGCGGCACGGCCAGCGCCCGCGTCTGCCGCAGGTCGGCCGGCAGTTCCGACTCCTTCTTCCCGGTCTTGGCGTCCAGGCACACCCCCTTGGCGTACAGCTTGTCGTCGCCGGTGAACGCCAGCCCGCCCCACCCGTCCACGTCCGCGTCCGCCCACGTCACCTTCCCGGTCTTCAGTTCGACCAGCGACAGCCCCCGCGCGGCGATGGCGACCCGCAGCCCCTCGGCGTCGATCGCCACCGGGCCGTCGTACCGCTCGACCGGCTCGCCGAGCACCCGCACTCGCTCGCCGGACTTCACGTCCCACAGCACGAACCGGAACTTGCCGTCGCCCTCCCCGCCCGGCCCGCCGACCGGCACCGGGGCGGCGTTCGGGTTGCCGCCGGCTGGCCGTTCCGGCATGAGGCACACCGGCGACACGATGTACTTCGAGTCCGGCGTCCAGGCGAAGTGCCACGCCGAGTTCAGCCCCCCGTTGTACCCGACCAGCTTGCGGAGCGGGTCGCCGGACTTGGCGTCGTACAGGTGAACGGTCAGGCTGCCCCCGCCGACGGCCAGCGTGTCGCCGTTCGGGGTGAACGCCACCTTCACCAGTTGCGAGTGTCCGCCGACCTTCCACACCTCGTGCCCGGATTTCAAGTCGAACACCCGTACCGCGTCGAGATCCCCGGTCGCCAGCCGCTTCCCGTCCGGTGAGAGGGACACCGTCGCGCAGCCGTTCAGGTGCCCGCGGAACGTGTGCAACAACTTGCCGGTGCCCACCTCCCACACGCGGGCGGTGCCGTCGTGCCCGGCGGTGGCGGCCAGCTTGCCGTCTTGTGTCACGCTGATCGCCAGCACCGCCCCGGCGTGCCCGGCGTCGTCGAACAGTTCCTTCCCGGTCACCACGTCGAAGATCTTCACCCCGTCCACGTCCAGCGCCACCCGCTTGCCGTCCCGGCTGAACGCCACGCCGGACGACAACCCGTTCACCGGCAATTCGTGGGCGATCTTGCCGGCCTTCGCGTCCCACAGGTGCTGGCCGTTGCAGAAGTACCGGCCGTCCGCCGACACCGTCAGCCCGTACGCGGAGCCGAACCCGTCCAGGTCCGCCGCCTTCTTGCCGGTGTTCGCGTCCCACAGGGCGTACCGGTAGATGCTGTCCGTGCGGATCGGGGCGATGACGTGCTGGCCGTCCGGCGTGAAGGCGATCGGCCCGTACCCGCGGTCGGTGTCCAGCGCCCACCGCTCCTCGCCGGTGAGCGGGTTCCACCCCCGCACCCCTTCACTCTGGGCGGCCGACGCCAGCGTCTGGCCGTCCGGCGACCACGCCAGCGAGTAGATGGGCTGCGGGTCAGCCTTGGGCCGCCCCCGACCGGGCGCGAACCCCGGGTCGATCAACTTCGGGTGGCTGACGTCGAACTCGTGCAACTGGCCGGTCGCCAGGTCGAACAGGCGGACGTGCCCCTGTTCCGTTCCCACCGCCACCGTCTTCCCGTCCGGCGACACGGCGAGCCGCTGGATCGCCTGGCCGGGCACCTCGAGCGCGTGCAGCCGCTTCTTCGTCGCCCGGTCGATCACGTACAGCCGCTTGTAGTCATCGTACAGCAGCTTGCCGCCGTCCGGGGTACTCGTCAGCCGCCGCACGTTGGTCACGTCCGGGGTCGGGATGGCCCGTCGCAGGGTGTTCGTGTCCGTGTCCCACTCGCGGATGCCGTTCACGTGGTCGGAGGTGAACAGGGTGCGGCCGTCGGTGGCGAACCCGCCGACCGAGCCGAGGCCGTGCCGCATCTGCCGCGACCCGAGCAACCGCAGGGCGCCCTTCGGCGGCTTGTCGAACTCGGCGGCGTCCGGGTCCGGCTTCGGGATGGGGGCGATCTTGATCGCCGGCTGCGGCACCGGGGCGGCGAGAGCGGCGGACGCCGCGAGCAGTGCGAGCATGGCCGACCCCCGGAAATGACACCGCCACGGTATCAGGGCCGTGGCGGTGGGGGGAGAGAGATCGGAGGGGCGTTACACCGGCGTGACTGTGAGTGGTAGGCACACTCCGTGTGCCGTGAACCAGAACAGCACACGGAGTGTGCCTACCACTCTAGCTGTCCCCGCCACAGTCGATCCACAGGTCGTCCTCGACCGGGCAACGGCGGGTGCCGGTGCCGCGGTCGAACTCGCTCAGCACCGACGCGTACTCGCGGTGGCGGGCGGCCAGCCGTTGCAGGGCCGGGCGGAAGCGAGCGCGGAACTCCTCCGGGTCGTTCAGCATCTCCGGCAGCGGGCGGGCGGAGGCGAGCACGTCGGCCAGTTGGTCCGGGGTGTTGCGGCGGGCGTGTTCCCCGGCCAGGGAGAGTACGCGGCCGACCGCCCGCAGGGCGGCGCGGGTTTCGACTTCGGACAGCGTTTCGACCTCAGACAGGACAGCTCGGTTCATGAGATAGGCCCCGCAACGAGGGACGGGAACGTGCGCCGGGTTCGGACCAGACGGGGGCCGAACGAGACCGGCCGAGCGAAACGGGCTGTCGCCCCGGAAGAGGTTGGACGACCACCGACAAATACCACCCGCGTCGGCCGAAGTCGAGCGCGAATTGAGAGAAATGTGAGACCACGCTTGGGATTCCGACACCGGACGGGAAGCGGTAGCGGTGGGGAAAGATGAACCACCCATCTTTGCCGCGACCAACGGGAGCGAGCGGAGCCTTCTCCCGCTCCCGTTGATCGCGGCGAACATCGATCCTTATACCTACACCTTGCACCCGCCCGGCCCCGATCCCGCACCCATGACCCACCGTCCCCCCGTCGGCCTGTGGCGGCCCGACGGCCCCGCCCCCACGTCCGACCCGGCGGCCGCGGCCGTCGTCCTCGGCCGCCTGCAGGACGCCGTCGTCGTGGTGGAAGTGAAAGGCGAGCCGGCGGTCGCCGCCGGCGGCCTCACCGTCCTCGGCCCGGCGGTGGCCGACCACCCCGGCGGACTACCGCTTCTCGCCTACACCGGCCCGCTCCTGCCGCAGCACCTCGGCTCCGCGGACTTCCTGGCCGACCACGGGCTGACGTACCCGTACATGACCGGGGCGATGGCCAACGGCATCGCCTCGTGCGAGATCGTGGAGGCGGTCGGCCGGGCGGGGATGCTCGGCAGCTTCGGCGCCGCCGGCCTGTCCGTCGAGCGGGTGACGCAGGCGGTGGACCGGTTGCAGGCGAACCTGGGCGACCGGCCGTTCGCCGTCAACCTGATCCACAGCCCGAACGAGCCGGCGCACGAGATGGCGGTGGCCGACCTGCTGCTGCGGAAGGGCGTGCGGCGGGTGGAGGCGTCGGCGTACCTGGATCTGACGCCGGCCATCGTGCGGTATCGGCTGGCCGGGCTGCGGCGGAACCCGGACGGGACCGTGACCGCCACCAACCGGGTGATCGCGAAGGTGTCCCGCAGCGAGGTGGCGACGCGGTTCCTGTCGCCCGCCCCGGATCGGCTGCTGAAGGAACTGCTGGCTGCTGGGCAGATTACTGCCGAGCAGGCCGAACTGTCGAAACACGTCCCGATGTGCGACGACCTGACCGCCGAGGCGGACAGCGGCGGGCACACCGACAACCGCCCGGCCATCACCCTGCTGCCGACGCTCCTGGCGGTGCGAGACCGGTTGCACCACCAGTACGGGTTCTCCCGCCCGGTGCGGGTCGGGCTGGCCGGCGGAATTGCGACCCCCGCCTCAGTTTCGGCCGCATTCGCCCTGGGAGCGTCCTACGTTGTCACAGGTTCAATTAATCAAGCGTGCCGCGAGTCGGGCAGCTCGGCCCCGGTGCGGGCGATGCTCGCCCAGGCCGACCAGGCGGACGTGACCATGGCCCCCGCCGCGGACATGTTCGAGATGGGCGTCAAGGTGCAGGTGCTCAAGCGGGGCACCATGTTCGCCATGCGGGCGCAGAAGCTGTACGACCTGTACCGGGCGTATTCCGGGTGGGAGGCGATCCCGGCGGCGGATCGGGTCCAGGTTGAGAAGACGCTGTTCCGGCGGGGCTTCGACGAGGTGTGGGCGGACACGCACGCCTTCTTCACCCGCCGCGACCCGACCCAGTTGGCCCGCGCCGACACCGACCCGCGGCACAAAATGGCCCTGGCGTTCCGCTGGTACCTGGGGCTGAGCAGCCGGTGGGCGAACGCCGGCGAGGCGGACCGCCAACTGGACTACCAGGTGTGGTGCGGGCCGGCGATGGGGGCGTTCAACGAGTGGGCGAAGGGCAGCCCGCTGGAGCACCCCGCGAACCGCACGGTGACGGCGGTGGCGCTGAACCTGCTGTACGGGGCGTGCGTCCACACCCGCCGCGTCGCCCTGCGGCAGCAGGGGGTGGACCTGCCGGACGACTGGTTCCCCCTGCGGCCGATGAGTGAATCCGAACTGACCGAACGGTTGAGTTGAGACACAAAGCCGCGGCATAGCTATGCCGCGGCTTTTCGAGAGGCCTACCCCCTTTGAACACCCCCTTCTCCCCCCTGGCGATCGTCGGCATCGGCTGCCTGTTCCCGAAGGCCGGCGGCCCCGGCGCGTACTGGGCGAACGTCAAGACCGGCGTGGACGCCATCACCGACGTGCCGCCGACGCACTGGAACCCGGACGACTACTTCGACCCCGACCCGAAGAAGCCGGACATGACCTACGCCCGCCGCGGCGGGTTCCTGGACGTGGTGGACTTCAACCCGCTGGAGTTCGGCATCCCGCCGAAGGACATCGAGGCGACGGACACGTCGCAACTGCTCGGGCTGGTGGCGGCCAAGCAGGCACTGACCGACGCGGGGGTGGATTTCAACAAGACCGACCGCAGCCGCGTGTCCGTCATCCTCGGGGTCACCGGCACGCTCGAACTGGTCATCCCGCTCGGCGCGCGGCT
>CANJKY010000377.1 GCA_947474875.1 Gemmataceae bacterium | reverse complement strand
TGAGGGAGAGGGTCGGCCGGTCCACCAGGACCGGACGGGGAGAGGGGTGGTTGTGGGAGAACCCCTCTCCCGCGCTCGGCTTCGCCGAGCTTGCCCTCTCCCTCAAGGGGAGAGGGGGAAGACGAAGACCCATCTGCCGAGGCCCGTCCCGTGGCCGCATTCCCGCCACCGACGCTGTCGCTGGGAATTGATAGCCCCCTGGGGCAGCTGTTTGGCGATTGCGTGACAGCCTTCACATCCGCTGGCACACGATTTGTCGAACCTGATGTTTCGCTGATATGGGAATGGCTCGTCTCCCAGCCACCCACACCGTTCGATACCGTTTTCCGGCAATTCGAGGAATTGCTGAACAAGATTGCTCGTCACCGTGGTCCGGTGGATGGCATATCCTTTGTCGGGCGAACTTGGTCCACGCCGCACGACGCCCTCAACTACTTCAAAACCTGGCGGACGAATGTCGCCGTAGCGGTGTCGCAGATTTCGACCCCTGTGTTCTTTGACCCGAGTTGGCGGACGGAAGCGGTGACGCTGCTGGCGAAGGGGATCGACACGGACCGGGCGTTTGACCGCCTGCCCATCCTGGCCGACGCGCTCGAAGAGGCCGGGTGCGACCACCCGCTCGTCCTCACCCACCTCCGCGAACCATACGACCACGCCCACCACTGCTGGGTGGTCGATCTGCTGTCGTTCGGCGGGCGACCGCTGGCGACGGAATGCGCCGTCATTTCCCCCCGCTGAACGCCTTGTACGCCTCGGCCACCCCGCCGGAGACGGCGTCGCCGGTGTGCGTGTAGATGGCGTACCGCAGCTTCAGGTGGTCGCCCTTGGCCAGCTTCACCAACTCCGTCTTCCCCTTCTGCGACGGGTACCCGGACTTCTCCCGGCCGAACGGGTTGGCGGCCATCAGCCCGTAGGCCCGCGTGTGCCACGCCGACGGGTGCGGGTTCTTGGCATCGGCGAACACGGCGATGCCGGCTGCCGTGTCGCCCACCTTGCCGCTGTAGTCATTCCAGCCGGACAACTGGCCCCACACCGGCAGGTTGTCCTTTGCCCCCGGCTTGGTCGCCGTCCCGTCCGCCGCCGTGACCGTGCCGCCGTTCGCTAGCGACGTGCGGAAAGAGTCCGGCACCCGCACCCCCATCGACCCCTCCTTCGTGTCCCCGAACGTGATCGGGCAGACCGTGGCGTGCAGGTCGATGTCCAGGGCGATCAGATACCCGTGCTTCGTCCGGCTCACCGTGATGGTGCGGGCCTCGTCCAGAATCTTATCCCCGTCGGCCGTCCGCCACTCGTTCTTCGTGGGCACGCTCACCCCCTTCTCGCTCGCCTTCGGCTCGCCCACCGCCACGCACGCCATCTTCCCGTGCCCTTTCCCCTCGCTCCAGAAGTCCACCCCCTGAACGTGCTTGTCCGCCGATTTCGTCTTCAGTTCCACCCCCTCCGGGATCACGTCCCCGTGGCAGAACCACGCCGACTTCTGGTGGACGTGGTCGGTGGTCTCGCCCGGGGTGCCTTTCACCATCGGCCAGGGGCGGGTGACGGGCACCTCGCCGGGGGCGTGTACCGGCCAGAAGTATGGCTTGGCGACCGGCTCGCCGACGTGGTACCGCGTCACCAGTTTGTCGCCGTCCTTGAACTCGACGGTGTCCTTCGATTTGGTGGCGGTGATGCCGTCGGCGAAGGCGGGGGCGGCGAGAGCGGCGGACGCGACGGCGGCGGAGAGGAAGCGCATGGAAACGGCCCACGGGGGAGGGGTGCGGACTCACTATCGAAGGCGGCGGGGTGGGTGTCAAGCGCGGAGCGGTCCGCACATCCGGCACTGTCCGCACGCCCCGTCGGATCGTTCGCCAGTCCGCAGTCGTTCCGCCCGAGTTGGTCAATCCGGTCGTCCGATATCCCGGTGCGCCCGGCCCCGAGAACGTACTCATGCGATTCAGCGCAGCCGGATGGATCGGGCTGCTGGTGCTGGCGGCCGGATGCAAATCGCCGCCGCCGGCGCACCCGAACGGGTGCGGGCCGACCGTCCTGCCGCGGAAGGCGTTGATGGTCGCGCAGTCCGCCCGCGACTCGGTGGTGGCCGTGTCCGTCCACCCGGTCCGCAGCGCCTACGCCGCCGTCACCGAGCCGACCGCGTACCTCCGCGCGTGGTACTCCGGGCTGGTCGAGAAGCGGATCGCGCTCAAGCTGCTGGGGCCGTCACCGGCCATTTCCACCGCCCGCCCGCCGCTCGACGTGGCCCGGCTGGAGGCCGACAGCCGGCGATTCACCAACACCCCGCCCAGCCCGGCCGACGTCACCCTGTACCCGGACGGCGAGGCGGCGCTGGCGGCGCTGGACGCGGTAATCGACGGGGCCACCTGCCGCCTGGACGTGCTCATGTATCTGTGGGGGAACGACGAGATCGGCTGGCGGGTGGCCCGCAAGCTGGCGGCGAAGGCCGGCCCGGACCTGCCGGTGCGGGTGATGGTGGACGGCGGCGGCAACCTGACCCAGGGCGAGCCGAAGAAGGGGTCGGCCGAGGAGGTGAACCGGGCGGTGTGCTGGCTGGCCCGGCAGCCGCACGTGCTGGTGGTGCGGACGCGGAACGCCAACTTCCGGTTCGACCACCGCAAACTGGTGGTGGCCGACGGCCGCATCGCCTGGACCGGCGGGCGGAACTTCGTGCGATCGGCGTTCACCACCGACCACGACCTGACGTACACCCTGGGCGGCCCGCTGGCGGCCGACCTGGCCGACCGGTTCGAGGAGTTCTGGCACAAGCACGGCGGGTCGCCGGCGGTACCGGTGCCCCCACCGACGCCGGCGGTGGCCCCGAACGCCGAGGCCCGGCTGGTCATCACCAACTCGGTCGAGCGGTCGCTCTCCCGCGTGCTGTACGACGCCGTCGAGCGGGCCGAGCGGTACGTGTACGTGGAGAACCCGTACTTCAGCGACAGCCACCTGATCTACCGACTGGCGAAGGCCCGGCAGAAGGGGGCGGACGTGCGGGTGGTGCTGACCCTGACCAGCGACAGCAAGACCTACGACCACTCCAACCGGGTGACGGCGAACCGGCTGCTGAAGGCGGGGGTGCGGGTGTACCTGTACCCCGGCATGACGCACGTGAAGGCGGTGGCGGTGGACGGCGTGTGGGCGTACACCGGCACCGGCAACTTCGACACCCTGAGCCTGCGGCACAACCGCGAGCTGGGGCTGGCGATCTCCGCCGGGCCTGTGATCCGGGAACTGGAGGAGCGGGTGTTCCATCCCGACTTCCGCCCGGAGTGGGAGTTGACCGAGCCGCTGCCGCTGTCGCCGCTCGACTACTTCTACGAGTTCCTCGCCGCCACCATCGCCTGACGAGGCTTCCCCATGACCCGCACCTTGATTGCCGCTGTGACGCTGACCGCCGCGTTCGCCCCCGCGGCCCACGCCCAGCCCGTACCCGACGGACGGCTCAAGGCCAGCGAGGTCGAGCCGGGCCTGTGGCGGGGGCACGCGCCGTACTTCCGCCAGGACTACGAGGACCTGCGGCAACTCGGCGTCCGCACGGTGGTGGACATCCGCGGCAACCAGCCGCTGGCGTCGTTCATCGAGCGGCGGCGGGTGGAGGCGATGGGGCTGACGTACCGCAACGTGCCGTTCGGGTTCCAACCGCTGCGGGACGGGAGCGATGCGGCGGTGCTGGCGGCCCTGCAGAACCGGGCCGATTACCCGCTGTACGTCCACTGCAACATCGACCGCGACCGCACCGCGGTGGCGGTGGCCGCGTACCGGGTGCGGGTGCAGGGGTGGAACCCGGCGGACGCCCAGGCGGAGGCCAAGTCGTTCGGCCTGAAGCGGTACTTCCTCGGCCTGAACCGCTACCTCCGCCGCCTGGGGGAGTGAGCGAAGGACCGCCCGCCCTACAATGTGCCGGTCCGTTCCCCCCGAGTGCGACCACCTTCGTCATGAACGACTGGCACCTGGCCCACGGGTTTCGTTACGCCGGGGTCGTGAGCAACCTGCGGTCGGAACCCGACCGCCGCGACCTGGCCGTCATCATTTCCGACACCCCTGCGTCGGCCGCCGGCGTGTTCACCCAGAACCGGGTGTGTGCGGCCCCGGTGCAGATCAGCCGGGCGCGGCTGCCGGGCGACTCCGTCAGGGCCGTCGTCATCTGTTCCGGGAACGCCAACGCTTGCACCGGCGAGCAGGGCCTCCGCGACGCCGAGCGGATGGCCGAACTGGTGGCGCGGGACATCGGCTGCGACCCGAAGCAGGTGCTGGTGGCGAGCACCGGGGTGATCGGCCGCCCGCTGCCGATGCCGCTCCTCGAAGCCGGCATCCCGAAGGCGGTCGCCGCGGCACGGGAGGGGAAGGACGCGCTGAGCGACGCCGCCCACGCCATCCTGACGACGGACACGAAGATCAAGGTGAGTACCCGCGAGCTGACCACCGCCGCCGGGCTGGTGCGGGTGACCGGGTTTGCCAAAGGGGCTGCCATGATCGGCCCGAACATGGCCACCATGCTCGGGTTCGTCGTCACCGACGCGGCCGTTGCCCCGCCCATGGCCCACGACTGCCTGAAGCGGGCCGCCGACGACACGTTCAACTGCATCAGCGTGGAAGGGCACACCAGCACCAACGACACCGTGTTCCTGTTGGCCAACGGGGACGGCCGGCACCTGACCGGAGACGACGCCCGGCACTTCTACGAGGCCGTCCACGCCGTGTGCGCCGACCTCGCCCGGCAGATCGCCGCCGACGCGGAGGGGGCGAACCACCTCATCACGATCGACGTGGAGGGGTGCCGCAGCGACGCCGACGCCCGCACCGTCGCCAAGACGGTCGCCGACAGCGCGCTGGTGAAGACGGCGGTGTTCGGCGCCGACCCGAACTGGGGGCGGGTGGTGTCCGCCGCCGGGTACAGCGGCGTACCGTTCGACGAGAAGGACTTGTCGCTGTGGATGGGCGACATGCTGCTGTACCGCGACGGCACCCCGCTGCCGTTCGACGCGGCCACCGCGTCGGCGTAC
>CANJKY010000376.1 GCA_947474875.1 Gemmataceae bacterium | reverse complement strand
GAACAAGTCGCTCAACCTGGCCGTCACCACCCGCCGGCCGGGCGACGACGAGCGGCAGTTCGCGGTGGTGCAGGTGCCGGGCGTGCTCCAGCGGCTGATGCCGCTGCCGGCCGACGGCCCGACCCAGGCGTTCGTCCCGCTTGAGACGGCCATCCGCCTGCACCTGCCCGACCTGTTCCCCGGCCTGACCATCGAGCACGTGGCGGCGTTCCGCGTCACCCGCGACAGCGAGTTCGAGCTGGACGAGGACGTGGAAGACCTGCTGCGGGCGATCGAGGAGAACGTGAAGCAGCGGCGGCGGGGGGAGGCGGTGCGGCTGGAACTGGAGGCGGACGCGCCGGCGGCCATCGAGCGGTTCCTGCTCACCGCCCTGGACCTCGCCCCGGACGACGTGTTCCGCGTACCCGCCCTGCTCGACCTGACCGGCCTGTTCCAGATCTACGGGCTGCCCGGGTACCCGGACCTCCGCGACCCGCCGTTCGTGCCGGTGCCGGCCAAGGAGTTCGGGCAGGCGGCGTCCCCGTGGGCGGCCATCCGCTCGCGGGACATCCTGCTGCACCACCCGTACGAGTCGTTCAAGCACGTGGTGGACTTCGTCGAGGCGGCGGCGGACGACGACCGGGTGCTGGCCATCAAGCAGACGCTGTACCGCACCAGCTCGGACAGCCCGGTGGTGAAGGCGCTGCAGCGGGCGGCGGACAACGGCAAGCAGGTGACGGCGGTGATCGAGCTGAAGGCGCGGCTGGACGAGGAGCGGAACATCCAGTGGGCGAAGGTGCTGGAGAAGGCCGGGGTGCACGTGGTGTACGGGTTCGTCGGGCTGAAGACGCACTGCAAGGCGGCGCTGGTGGTCCGCCGGGACGAGGACAACTCCATCCGCCGGTACGTCCATTTGGCCACCGGCAACTACAACCCGCACACCGCCCGCCTGTACACCGACATCGGGTTCTTCACCTGCAACACCGAGTTCGCCGACGACGTCACCCTGCTGTTCAACCACCTGACCGGGAACAGCGCCACCCCGCAGTACCGCAAGCTGATCGTCGCCCCCAGCCGGTTGCAGCCGTTCATGATCGAGCGGATCGACCGCGAGGCGGCCAACCAGAAGGCCGGGAAGAAGGCCCGCATTGTGGCGAAGGTGAACGGGTTGCTCGAACCGGCCATCGTGAAGGCGCTGTACCGGGCCAGCCAGGCCGGGGTGAAGATCGACATCGTGTGCCGCGGCATCTGCGCCCTGCGGCCGGGGGTGCCGGGGGTGAGCGACACCGTCCGCGTCACCTCCGTCATCGACCGCTTCCTGGAACACAGCCGCATCTTCTACTTCGAGAACGACGGCAGCCCGGACGTGTACGTCGGCAGCGCCGACTGGATGGACCGCAACCTGAGCCGGCGGGTGGAGGTGGTGTTCCCGGTCGAGCAGCCGGACCTGAAGGCGCGGCTGGTGGACGAGATCCTGGCGGTCAGCCTGGCGGACAACGTGAAGGCCCGGCTGCTCCAGCCGGACGGCAGCTACACCCGGCTGGCCCCGGCCGACGGCCAACCGGCGGTGCGGAGCCAGGTGCGGTTCCTGGAGCTGGCGGCCGAGTCCGAGCGGCGGCAGCAGTTAGCCGCCACCGGCGACTCGGCGGTCATCGGCATGGAGCCGACGCTGGCCAAACCCCCGCGGAAATCCCGCGGCAAGAAGCTGGGGTGAGGGTTCTTCTTCCGTGGCACCGGCGGCCCGCCGGTGGTTTACGGGCTGAACTACTTTCCAAGCAGCAGGTCCACCACCCAACAGCCGCGGGCGTGGGTGCTTGGTCCGCGACAATGAGTCAGCACGTCCGGATGATCACAACCGGTCTCCTCCAATGCGTCAGCCAGGATGGGGAGACGGTCGAACGCCCGGTCAACGTAGATGCCAGTGGCGAGTGCGACAGCCGTTTCGGTCCGCCAGCGGGGGTCGAACGGAACCGGGCGGAACGGGTTGCCAAAGATGCAGCGGAGCAGAGGGCAAAAGGGGCCGTTATCGGCCGTCCAACCGTTGTGAAATGCGGAAGATGCCTCACGTCCGGCTTGAGCCACTCGTCTGGCCTCCGGGCTGGCCGTATGGAACACAGCCTGGACGGCCGATCGATCGTTAGGCCCTCCGGCATGAAGGAACCGGGCCGCGTCTCGTAGAACGCTTTTTATCTCCTCGATCGTTCCGAACCCGTCTGCATAAGCTTCTGCCAGTTCGACTGCCATGCGACAGGCCCCCTCGGGAATCAGGTGCCATACCAGGCGGCAACTCGCGCAACCGAACAGTCGTAGACGTCGTCGGCCGTCCTTGCTCTTGTGAACTTCCCGTTGCCCGAGCAGGCAGACCATCTGATCCTCCAGATAGGTCGATTGATCCCACTCGGATTCGGTCATGGCCTCCCTCCAATCTGCGTCGCTGGATGATCGGCCACGAGCCGCTTGACGACCGCGTCAGCGGACGACAGGTGGGAGTTCGAAACAACACCCAATCCCATCACCCCGTCTGTGACGCTTCCAGCACCTGTTTCCATTTCTGCGGCACGCCCCGGTACGCCCCGCGGTACGTCGCCTCCAGCGGCACCGGCACCCATTCGTCCGGGGTCAGGAACAGCGGCATCGACAACAGTTCCCGGCCGACCGCCGTCGGCTCGACGTGCGCCCGCTTCCGCGGCCCGGCCGAGTACGCCGCCAGGGTGAGCGGCTCGCCCGCCGGCAGGTGGTACGGGTCGTCGGCGAACTCCCCCCAGATGGCCGCGTGCAGGCCGAACGGGTCGCGGGGGGTCGGCGGGAACAGATCGACGATCAGCAGGTGGAACCCGCGGTACAGCGCCTCTACCGCCTTCTCGACGAACGACCGGATGGCGTGCCGGGACGACTTGTTCCCCGGCGACACGATCTCCACCAGGGCGACGATGCGGTCCCCGCTGGTGTGCCGGATGACCACCGTCCGCCGCTTCAGCACGTAGTCGTCCATCTCTGCCTCGGCGGTGTGCCGGGTGGAAGGAAGCCCGCGAGTACCGCCGACGATCACATTCGGTTCATCTGAATCCACCGCCGGCACGATTTGGGTGTAGTACCCCGGCGGCAACAGCCCGTCGTTCAGAGCGGTCCGAATCTCGGCCACCCAGGCGACGTGAAAGTCGTGGAACGTGCCATCGGACACGCGGGTCCAATCGTGGATCGGCATGGCGGTCCCTCCACCCGGCATGATACCACGAGGCCGATTCCCTTTCCCGCGGTCGTCGGGTACTCTGACGGGGAACCCCCGCGAGGCTCACCCATGCGCACTCCGCTCGTCCTCTTTCTGGCCGTCGTCCTCGTCGCCCCGGCCTACGCGCAGCCGAAGTCGGCGTTCACCGAGGGCAAGCACGGGGCGGGCGAGTTGAAGTTCGTGTCCGGGGTGGCGGTGCTGACGGTGGGCGGCAAGCCGGCCGAGATCGGCGAGCAGATCGGGGTGCTGGCCAAGAGTGCGCTGCCGGACCCGACGGCGAAGATGAACACGTTCGTCGAGAGCCAGAACCTGAAGACCGTGTACCCGCTGATGAAGCGGGCGGCGGCCGGGCTGAAGGGCGGGTACCCGCCCGACCACCTGGCGGAGATGGAGGCGATCGCCAAGGCCACCGGGTACGACCTCGAACTGCTGCTGCTGGCGAACGGCATGTACGACCTGATCGGCGGGTTCGGGTGTTCGACTCTGATCGTGGAGAAGGACCGCAGCGGCACCGGGCAGCCGCTGTTCGGCCGCAACTTCGACTGGCGGCCGTTCGACGGCATGGACGGGCTGGCGGCGGTGATGGTGTTCAAGCCGGCCGGCAAGCACGCGTTCGCGGCGGTCACCCTCGCCCCCGTCACCGGGGTGTTCTCCGGCATGAACGACGCCGGCCTGTGCGTGACGAACAACCAGATCTACGCCCGCCAGTCGAAGGACCAGTCGAAGACCAACTGGGCTGGGGTGCCCACTCTCATGGCGTTCCGCCGGGTGCTGGAGGAGTGCTCGACGGTGGCCGAGGCGGAGAAGCTGCTGCGGGGGATGAAGCGGATGAGCACGGTGTGCATGACCGTGTGCGACCCGACCGGCGGGGCGGTGTTCGAGATCACCCCGGACAACATCGAAGTGCGGAAGGCCGAGAACAGCGTGTGCCTGTGTACCAACCACTTCCGCACCCCGGCCCTGGCCGGGGACGACCGCGGGTGCCGGCGGATGGACAAGCTGACGGCGGTGCAGAAGGCGGACGGCAAGTTGGGCGTGGCCGACGTGTTCGACCGGCTGCACGAGGTGAACCAGAAGCAGTCGACCATGCAGTCGATGGTGTTCGAGCCGGCGACGCGGACGCTGCACCTGAAGCTGGGCGACGGCAAGGAGCCGGCGACGACGGCGAAGGCGGTGACTTTGGACGTCGGGAAGCTATTCAAGTGACCCCGGCGAACCCACCCTGGGACTGAATGACCAATGACGAATGCCCCACCAATGACCAAGGAAAGATACCTCTTCCTTGGTCATTGGTGGGGCATTCGTCATTGGTCATTCTGGTCACACCCGCGCCACCCGCACGGCCGTGCCGTAGGCCAGCACCTCGGTCACCCCGGCCATCACCTCGTTGGCGTCGTACCGCATGCCGATGACCGCGTTCGCCTCCCGGTCCTCGGCGTGTTCGAGCATCAGCTTGAAGGCGTCCCCGCGGGCCTTCTCGCACAACTCGGTGTACATGGTGATGTTCCCGCCGAAGATGGTCTGGATGCCGGCCACGAAGTTGCCGACCACGCTGCGGGACCGCACCACGATCCCCCGCACCACCCCCAGGTTCTCCACCACCCGGTAACCGGACAGGTCGAACGCGGTGGTGACCATCTCCTTCTCGACACGGCCGGCCATGACGTGTTCCCCCCAGTGCGACCCAAGGCCCCGGTGCGGGGCCGGTCGTTGCTGATGATTCGGTATAGCACGCGGGAGATTTAAAGTGTTCTGCTCGCTCCGCGAGCGGGTCCGAGAAGACCCCTCG
>CANJKY010000375.1 GCA_947474875.1 Gemmataceae bacterium | reverse complement strand
CGATGGCGGCGTAGTACCGCCCGCGGGCGGCGTACGACTCGGCCGCCGGCACGGCGGCGACCAGTCGGTCGAGAACCGCCTTCGCATCGTCCTTCTGCTTCAGGTCGTTCAGCAGGTACTCGGCGAACTCCTGGTACGCCCCCGGCTGCTTCGGGTCGCACGTGATGGCGGTCTCGTAGCTGGTCAGCACCTCTTGCGGCTTCTGCAACCCCCGCTGGGCGAACGCCAGATCCAGCCACAGCGGCTGCTCTTTCGGGAACTCTTTGAGCAGCGCCTGGGCGTGCGTCTCGGCGTCGGTGAACCGGCGGGCGAGGAGGGTGGCCTTGAGCGCCTCCCGGCGGGTGTCGTGCCGGTTCGGGTCGGTCCGCAGCACCCGGTCGTACAGGCGGATCAACTCGGCCTGATCGGTCGGCCGGTTCCGCTTCCGCAGCACCCCGGTCAGTCGCTCCAAGGCGTCCACATCGTCCGGTTTGAACTCCAGATACTGTCGCAGGTAGAACACGGCCGAATCGACCTTCTTCGGGTCATCGGCCGACAGGTCGGCCGCCAGTTCCGCCTGCCGTCGAAGCGCGTCCGGGATACGCCCGGCCTGAATGGCGTGCGCGCCGAACAGCGCCCCGGCGACGACGGCGGTGACGACGACGAGCTTGAGCAGGAACCGCTTGTTGATGGTTGGCAGCATGGCTCTGCGTCCGTGCAGGCGGCGGGGTTCGGGTGGAGGTCGAGCGGGCCAGTCGGTGGTGAACCCCGTGGAAGGGGGAGTGTAGTTTTTTCAAACGCCGGGCGTCAACCCGGAATGCGAGACGGCGGCGGGTGCTGGGGAGCACCCGCCGCCGCCGTGTCGTGCACCCGGACAACTGGTCACTTCTTGTCGGTCGCTTCCTTCTTGTCGTCGGCCTTCTTTTCCGGGGCTTTCTCGCTCTTGATCTGAACCCGTGTCTTGAGCGGGTACTTGCCGTCCTTCAGCTCCTTCAACACCGGGGTGATGACGTCTTCCGGCAACGCCCACGTCTCCACCCGGCCGGCGCGGGCGATGTTCAGCCCGATCACGTGGCCGTCCAGGTCCACCAGCGGCCCGCCGCACTGGGCCGGGTTGATGACCGTCTCGTGTTGAATCACCTTCGGGAACCCGCCGCGGCGGTCGGACAGCCCGCCGCCCATGCCGTTCTGCATCGCCCCGCGGTCCATGTCCGCGTTCTTGATCAGTTTGAACTTGAATGTGAGTTCCTTCTCGTCCTCCTTCTCCTTCCGCTTGATCTTCAGCGAGATCGTCTCTTCCGGTCGCGTGTCGTTCATGATGTCGAACAGGTCCTGGCGGGACTCCACCGGGCGGTCGTTCAGCCCGACGATGGCGTCTCCCTTCCTCAGCCCGGACTTGAACGCGTCTCGGTTCTTGACCTCCTCGATGCGGGTGTTTTTCGGGTCGCGGGACATCTCGAACAGGATGCCCAGGAACCCGCGGTTGGCGTTCTCAACCACCGACTCCTGCTGGTACATCGGCCGGCCGACGGTGCTCACCACCCCCACCGCCACCGGGCCGTAGTAGTCCGGGTCGCCGTTGTTCGAAGGGGTGTACCCGGTGACGGCCACGAAATTGCCGGCCTCGATCACCTTGGGCGGGGCGAACTTGACCGGGCTGAGCACCTCGGCGTCCACCTTCAGCAGCATCAGGTCGGACGGCTGGTGATAGCCGACCACGGCGGCGTCGAACGTCGACCCGTCCTTGAGGGTGCAAACCAGCCCCGCCTTCGGCTTGCCCTCCTTGCCGATTAGTTCGCTCCCCTTGGTGAGGATGTACCCGTCGGCCGACACGACGGTGCCGAGGGCCACGTCCTTCTTGTCCGCCTGGATGCGGACGGTGGCGTCGGCGGCGGCCGCCGCGGCCGACTCGAACAGCCGCGGGAGCAACTTCTTCCCTTTATCCGGCAGGCCGTCCCCGCCAGCCACGAACGGGGCGGCGGCGAGCACGGCGATCGCGATCCACGGTCCGCGGACAGGCATGGTGTGTTCCTTCGCAGGGGTGTCGGAGAGGGTGTGGCGGGTTACTCTTTCTGTTCCTTCGCCTTCTCGGCCAACTTCACCTCCAGCGACACCGGCTGGTCGTCGCGGAGGACCTCCACCTTCACCTTCTCACCGATCTTGTACGACGGCAGCATGTTCCGCAAGTCGTTGATCGTCTTCACCGGGAAGCCGTTGAACTTGACGATCACGTCCCCGGCCTCGATGCCGGCTTTGTCCCCGGCCCCGTCGGTCTCCACCTTGATCACCTTCGGCGGGTCGAGCGGGTCGGTCTTATCCCCATAGTACACGTTCAGCCCGGCCTTGATGTGCTTGTCCCGTAGCTTCTCGTTGGCGTAGATGATGTCCCCGCGGACCATGCGGTCTCACTCCGCTTTGTACTTCTCCAGCGGCACGTGCCGGTTCATGTCCAGGGTCAGACCGATCTCGCTGTGAATGCCCACCACCTTGCCGGCCAGGTCGAACAGCGGGCCCCCGCTGTCCCCGCCGACCAGGGTGGCGTCGGTGTTCAGCAGGTCGTTCCGCTGGCCGGCGAACCCGGCCTTCTCCAGCCCGATGAACCGGCCGGTGCGGACCGGCGGCGGGCGGTCCTGTTTCGGCCCGCCGGGGTGACCGAGGGAGACGATCCACTGCCCCTTCTTCAGGTCGGCGGACTTGCCCATCTCGACGAACGGCCACTTGCCGTCCTTCGCCCCGGGGTAGTCCTTCGGCGGCTTGTCGGTGATCTTGGCCATACCGCTGTCGGCCACGCTGTTCAGCCCGAGGGTGATGCCGCCGACCCGCTTGCCGTCCGGCAGTACGAACACCACACGCTCCCGCGGCTTGGCGATCACATGGGCGGCGGTGAGCACCAGCCCGTCCTCGCTCACGATCACCCCGCTACCGCAGCTCATCCCGCCGTTGCCGAACGGGTCGTTACCGACCAGCAGGGCGACGGTGCTAGGCGTCACCTTCGCGTTGACTTCTTTCACCCTGGACTGCAACGCCTTCAACTCGTCCACCGACTCCGGTGAGGTGGTGCGGACCACGTCCCACCCAGGCGGTGTCGATTTGCTATCGGAGGCGGGAACGGGCGACAGGAACCAGATCAGAGCGAGGGTTGGCAGCACCCCCGCCCGACGGATGGAAAGCATCGGTGAGGACTCCGTTTCTAGAGCGGGGAGCGTATTCCGGCGGGCAGCGTTCCGCCGAAACCGCACTTCGCTCTATCTTCATAGATTGCCTCAAAACTCCCCGTCTTACAAGTGTTCGCCCGGAATCTGCCGGTTCTTTCATCCCCGTCTCAGGTGGCGGAACCGGTGTGACGGGCCGAACGCGCACGCCGCGACGAACCGGGTTACGCCACCCCGGCTCGTCACAGGTTACCGAGGCATCAGAGGTTACACGAGCGACTCGAGCAGGAACTTCAGCTTCCGCACCTCGGGTTCGACCGGGAACGCGCTGTCCGGGATGTCCCGCACGTCGACCGTCAGGCTGCGGTCGTACTGGCAGCGGTCGAGGTGGCCCAGAATTTTCCCATACTCGATCTCGCCCTGCCCGACCCGCACCTGGAACTGGGTCGGGTCGGCCCCCGAGTCTCGCAGGCGGACGTGCCGCACGAACGGGTACACCGCGTCATACCCGGCCGAGCGGTGCGGCCCGCAGTGGTAGTGGCTGGGGTCGAGCGTCAGACCCAGACCGGGCACCTTGCGGCACAAGTCAACCGCGCACGCCGCGTCCTGCGTCAGCGTGCCCGACCGCGTTTCCACGGTCAGGATGATCCCGTCCGCCTCGGCCAATTTTACCCAGTCGGTCAACCGCTTCGCCTCGGCCTCCAAGTCCGCCCCGGCATCCGCCGCGGGCACCGTCAGCACAGGCACGGCGAGCAGCCGGGCGAGGCGGCAGGCGGCCCGCAGTTGCTCCCGCACCGCCGGGCCGTCCGGCTGGTCGAACTCCATGTGGAACGCCGCGTACCCCAGGTTGGCCGCCTTCAGCTTCTGGGCCCACTTGCCCACCTCCGGCGGCAGGTCGGCCGGCCGCAGGTGCGGGCCGTCGGCGTGTATGGCCAGGTCGGCCTTGCTGAAGTGCAACTGGCGGATGGTCCGCAGCGCGTCCTCCAGCGAGTACCGCCCGAAGCAAAGGGTGGAACAGGCCACGATCATGGCGTGTCACTCCGCACGACTGGCGCCCGGGGCGGCGCATTCCCCAACGCTCCGGCTCCCCCTGCGGTGAGACGGCGATGCGAAACTGATCCGGAGCGATCCCCGTTCGAGAGCCGGTGCGAATACCCCGCCCCGGACCGGTCCGCAAGGGTGCTTCTCACAATTCGGTCGGTTTTTTCGCCTCGCATTCGCCGGCCAGGTTCGCTATCTCGCCCCGCCCGCAGGGGAGCGGGCAGGGGGTGGAGTATGAGCAATTCCAGCAGTTCCGGGTGGCTGACGACCCTGTCCGACGTGGAGACCGCCATCGGCTCGTGCCTGGCCGCCCTCGACCGGTACGAGGAGCGGTTCAGCGGGGTGCTGGGCGAACACGGCACGCCGACCGCATCGGCCGTCGCGATGCCGGACGAGTCGCACGAGCGGTGGGCCGGTCGCCTCGGCGGGGCGGTGGGGCAGGCGGACCAGATCGATCGCCTGCTGACCGAGCAGGAGCAACTCTGGTCGCACTGGCAGGCGCGGTTCTCGGACTGGGCGCGATCGCTAGAACACCCCGCATAGCCGCTCGCGGCTTGGCGGAGGGTAAACCGATGAGGGTCGCGGTCATCATCCCGGCGGCCGGGCGGTCGTCGCGGTTCGGCCGGGGGGAGAAAAAGCCGTTCGTCAGCCTGGACGGGCGGGCGGTGTGGCAGCGGTCGGCCGAACTGTTCTGGACCCGCGACGACGTGTCGAAGGTGTACGTCGTCATCTCGCCGGACGACCGCGAGTTGTTCGAGATCCGCTACCGGGCGGCGATGGTGTTCGCCAACGCCCAGGTGGTGGGAGGCGGGGCCGAGCGGTTCGAGAGTGTGGCGAACGCCCTGGCGCTGGTGCCGGAGG
>CANJKY010000374.1 GCA_947474875.1 Gemmataceae bacterium | reverse complement strand
AGGGGCCGGCTGGGGTGTGGCTGGTGCGGGCTGGGCGGCCGCCTGGGGCACCTTCACCACCGCCTTACACTTCTTGCACTTCACCGCCTTGCCGGCCCACTGGGCGGGGATGCGGAGGGCCGTCCGACACTTCGGGCAGGTGGCCGAGACCGTGTTGCTCATCATCCCCTCGGGGCGGGTAATCTGGCTGCTGTGTTTCAGATTAGAATCGATTTTACACCCGAAGGTTCCGGAGCGGGAACCCGACCACCCGCCGCCGTTACGATCCTGTGGGAATTGTCCTGTCGTGTCCGACCCGCTGTCGGGACTGGGTCCGGCTATGCGAGCCGTTACCACCATCGCTCGATCGCCCGGAGAACCGACTGCACGTCCGGGTGGTCGATGCCCTGCGGCCCGTCGATCAGTGCCGCCTCGTCCGGCGGCAGGGTGAAGTTGAGTGACACGTCGTTCCCGCCGGGGAACTCGACGGCGGCGGTGGCGAACGGCACCCCGTGTTCGCGGAAGAACTGGTTGAGCAGGTGCAGCAGGTTGTCGTTGCGGAATGTGCTGGCGGCGGTGCGGCTGGCGTTCAGCCCGGCTGGCGGAGTGGTCAGCCCTTCGGCCGCCAGCCCGACGGCGGTGCGGGCGTCCGGGGCGGGGGTCTCCATCAGCCGCTCTGCGGTGCTAACCCCGTCGCGGATGTGGACGACGGCCACCCCGGACACGTTCGCCTTCAGCCAGCCGATGTGGTTGAACAGCCAGGCGGCGGCCAGGCACACCCCGTAGTTGTCGTAGTACCCGGCGTCCACCACCCGCCGCCGCGGGTGGGTGGGCAGGGGCACGGCCGGGAACAGGTACGGGAACGACGCGCTCATGCGGGCGGCGGTGGCCAGCGTCAACTGCTTGCGAACGTCCGGGATCTGGTACCCGCACGATTCGAACAGCTTGAAGAACTCCACCCCCTCGCGGGACAGCACCGCGTCCGCCGTCCCGCCCGGCATGCGACCGAGGTTGGTCAGCGCCCGCCGAAAGCTCAGGTTGCTGATGACCAGTTGTCGCCCGTCTTCCACCATCATCGGGGAGAAGGCGAGCGACGGCCGCCAGCCGGCCAACTCGTCCGCCCACAGGTCGGCGAACGTGCGGTCCAGCCACCCGCCCAGGCAGCCACTCCACGCGGCCTCGATGGCCGCCCCGCGGTCCCCGCCCCAGGCGAACGGCACGAACGGGCGGAGGAGGTCGTTCTTCACCAGATCCCGCACCACCGGGGTGAGGAAGTCGCCGCGGATGGAGTCGTTCAGTTGGGCGATGTTCGGGTACGCCCCGGACGACGCCTTCGCCGGCGGGTCGTGCGGGTCGGCCGAGACCGCAACCCGGGGGGAACCGGGAGGGGGCAAGCTGGCGGTGTAGTACGACGCCCCGAACATGCCGCCGGACGCGCCGGTGATGAGCCGGATGTGGTACGGGAAGTCCGGCAGACGCTGTTCGAGTGTGGTGAGCACTTTCATCGTCCACGCCGCCGCCCGGCTGCCGCCGCCGCTCGCGCACACCACCACCAACCTCTTCGGCGATCCGTCGTTCCAGCGGGCGAGCCGGCTGGTGTGCAGCGGGGCGAAGTCCGCCGGTCGTACCGCCGTCGGGCCGGGCGGACCGGGCGGGGGCATCGGGTCGTCCCGCACCTTGTCGTAATGCACCTGAAGCGACAGCGGGGCGGTGTAGTAACGCTCCAGGCCGGGGAATCGCATCCGGTACCGGCCGGCGAACACCACCAGCAGCCCACAGACAACCAGCAGCACCAGGGTCGGGGCGGCGAAGAAGTAGTCGATGAACGTCTGCCCGGCGAGCAGCAGGTGCAGCAGCAACAGGATGCCGGCGGCCGGGGAGAATTTCTGCCCGAACACCAGCAGGAAGACGTTCCACAGCAGCAGGGCGACGAACCCGAGGAAGAACACGCCGTACACCGGGTAGTACGGCTCCAACTTGTACCGGGCGTCCGTCCGCGTATCGGCCTGGTCCTTTGGCGGGCCGGCGTCGGTGTCGTCCGGGGCGAACTCGGCGAACGCGGCGTCCCGGGCGGCGGCGTTCCCCCACCCGCCGAGGTTCACCAGCCACCCGCCTACCCGGTACGTCATCTCGTGCAACCGGGTCACCTCCACCGGCCGCCGGGTGGGGTCAGTGGTGAACGACTTGTCGTGGACGAACTGACCGGGCAGGAACACCCAGGCGACGCCGGCGGCAACCGCGAACCCGACGACCGCCCCCAGCACCAGACCGAACCGGATGCGGAAGTACGCGAAGTCCAGTCCCCACTTGGTGGTCGGCCGGCTGCCGGTCGCCTTCCGGAACACCCACCTCACCGCCGCGGTGACCGCCAACAGCAGCACGAAGACCCCGGCGGCCGCAGCAACATTCCGCCCGTACAGGAGGATCGACCACACGTCGGCCGGCACGTGCCGATACCGCATGTCGTCGTACCACTTGGCATTCAGATCCAGTTCGTACTTGGCGGACGGCGTTTCCCACGGCCACACCGGGCCGGACACCGGCCGCACCTCGCAGAACGGCGGTCGGTCGATCGTGTAGTTGGTGGCAAACTCCTCGAACAGGTATCCGGCCAGCACCGCCTGCCACGCCAGCACCCCCACCCCGGCGCCGATGAGGAACCGCTCGTGCCACTTGGCCCGCAGGAACAGCGCGGGCAGGCCGAAGCTGCGGCCCAGCCCGAGGAACGTGATGGCGAACACCAACAGCAGCACCAGCGGGCGGACGAGGTGAACGCAGAAACCGTGGATGAACTGCTCCCACACCCACTCGCGGAGGACGGTGTGGGTCAGGAAGTGGGAGTAGTCCACGGGCGGCTCCTCGCGCCTGGGTGAGAGCCGTTAGAGGAACAAATCAGACCGGCTGAGTCAAACGGTAAGCTGATGAAAATCGGGTGGTCACAGCGGATCCCACCGGGTTGCCGTCCGAAGCAGGCTGGCGGCCAGGTGCGGGTAGGCGTTCGCCCACAGGTCGTCGAACAGAGCGAAGTGGTGGTACAGGTCGTCTTTGCCCCACCGGGTGACGTGCTTGCTCGCTTGCGCGACGTGGGACTGGACGACTATGCGGTCTTTCTTCGGGCGGCGGCTGTCCGTGCTGCACCCGGCTTCGGGGATGTACTTCTTTAGGATGCGTTCGAGCAGCGGCGGCCGGTCGTTTTCCAGCAGCCAGTCGGTGTAAGCCCCCCAGCACACCTGGTCGTTCGGATTTGCCGTCACCGCCTTCAGGAATGCCTTCTCCTGCCCTTTCGCCGCTTTCACCGCTGGAGTGACCCCGGACAGCAACTGCGCGATCTCGCTGCCGACGTCCTCGTGGTCGCGGGTGGTGAGCGGAACGAGGAACCGCGGGAAGTCCGGCACCCGCACGCCGGGCACGCACCCGGTCAGGCAGAACCCCTCGTCCGGCCCGAGGTCGGTCAGGCTGCCGCTGTCGTAGGCTGCGAAGTGCGCGAGGTAAGTACACCCCTCGCCCTGTTGCCCGGCGTTCAGCTTCGGCACCCCCCTCGGCGGCTTGAACGCGCCGCTCGCCATTCCGTCGGGCAGCACCCAGTCCTCCCGCATCAGGAACGCACAGCGATCGGGATGCTTCTTCACGTAGTGGTCGTCGAAAATGTAAATCGCCATCTCCAACTCGTCATCGTCGGTGAGAATCTGGATGTGGTGGCCGAGGCCCTGTAACTCGCCGACGTATACGGCGTTGTTCAACCGCCGGCCCAACTCGTTCATCGACTTCGGCGGCGGCCAGTTGTGCTCGTGGATACTACCGAACAGCGAGCCGAAGCTGTACACGCTGCGGCCGATCAATTTCTCGGCATAGCTGGACGCCTCCCAGGTCGGCTGCTCGTTCGGGATGCCCTTCCAGATGCTTCGGAACCAGTCGAGCACGGTTTCGGCGTCGAACCGCCGCACGTGGAACGCGCCGGGGTTGCCGTAGTGGCTGCGGTAAACGAAGTACACGGCCATGTGTGGGTTCCGTGAGGTGGGGAGAAGTGTACCCGCACCTGCGGCCGGGTCGGTATGATAGTTGGCGGGTATCGTCACACCGCCCCGCAACCCGAATGACCCTGGCCTTCCGCGACACCGCCGTGCCGCCGTCCCCGCTGTCGCGGTGGGACACCCGCTGGAAGCTGGCCGCGGTACTGCTCGCCGGCGTCGCCGTGGTGTCGCTCCGCTCCCCGTACCCGGCGGGAGTGGCGCTGGCTGGGGCCGTTGGGCTCTGTTCCCTTGGGCGGATACCGCCGCTCGTGCTGTTGTCCCGACTTGGTGTGTTGCTGGTCGCAGTGCTGCCAATGATGGCCGTACTGCCGCTTACAGTCGAGGGCGGCACCCGCACCGCCGTGACGGTCGCGCTGCGGGCGGTCACACTCGGCACACTAGCGCTCGTCGTCCTGCGAACCGCCCCTCTCGGCCACACCCTCGCCGCGGCGCACCGTTTGTACGTCCCCGGCGTGCTGGTGCAGATCGCCCAACTGGCGTACCGGTACTCGCTGCTGTTCTTCGCCGAGACCCGACGGCTGCGGATCGCCCTACGCACCCGCGGGTTTCGGGCTACCACCACCGCCCACACCTACCGCACCCTCGGCAGTTCGGCCGGCACGCTGCTCGTTCGCGGAGGGGATCAGGCCGAACGGGTAGCGGACGCGATGCGGGCACGCGGGTTCGACGGGACCTACCACACGCTGTCGGCGTTCCGCACCACCACGGCGGACGTGGCGGGGTTCGTGGTGGTGCTGGCGGTGTTCGCTGCCCTCGTGCTGTGGGATCGTTTGGCGTGAACCAACTGTTGCCATCATCGACTTTGGTGTCGGAACTCGGTTCTCCGAGTTCCGCGCTTCGCGTTCACGCCTTGACTCACCGCTACGCCGACGGCCGGCTCCCTCTCGACCGCGTGTCGTTCGAACTGCAGCCGGGTGAGCGGGTGGCGCTGGTCGGGCCGAACGGGGCGGGGAAGACAACGCTGTTCTTGCGGCTGTGCGGGGTGCTGACCGGTAAGCCCGGCGAGGTGGCGGTCCACGGCCGT
>CANJKY010000373.1 GCA_947474875.1 Gemmataceae bacterium | reverse complement strand
CGTCCACCCCGCCGAACACCGGCCACACCCGCGGCCGGCCGATGGCGGAGCGGAACGCCGCCTCCGCCGGCCCGCCGTCGTCCGCGGCGAGCAGGTCGGGGTTCGCCGGCTGGAGGCGGGTCAGGTCGTCGCCCAGCCGGAACTCGCCGTCGTCCGCCGCCAGGCACCGCTCGGTCAGCCCGACCAGCACCTGCTCCACCGCCCGCCGCGGCTGCCCGCCGCCGATCACCAGCGGCAGCCCGCACGCCTCGGCCGCGCGCTTGTCCTTCAGCCGGCCGACCCGCACCCGCACCTCGGGGATGCCGTCCCGGCCGGGCACGAACCGGTTCCGCTCGCGGTCGAACGCCCACTGGTCCGCCGCCCGCTTCACCGCCTCCCGCCACGTCGGGTGGTCGTCCTCCCGGCCGTCGTACAGGGCGACCGGCATCACCGGGGCGGGCTTGTCGTCCCACGGGCGGAACCCGACCACCGCGTCGTCCAGCACCCCGACCACCGTGGTGAACACGGTCGGCTTGCCCGGCTGGCGGACGGTCACCTGGACGGCGTTCACCCGCCCCCACCCGGGCGTGTTCGCGTTCGGGCGGAACGGGGCGAACAGCCCGCCCACCGCCCGGTCCAGCGTGCCCAGGACCGCCTCACCGCAGTCGCGGCCGCGGTCCTTCTTCTCGCCCTCGTCGAGACACAGGTCGAGCGGCTTCCCCTCGACGAAGTTGTGCCGGGCCACCTCGGCGGCCGACCGACGGGCGCGGGCGAACACCGGGCGGAGGCGGTCCGGGTCGCCGGTCAGCCGGGCGTCATCGACCAGCTCGTCGGCCCCGGCCAGGGCGGCCGCCACCCCCCCGTTCCGCAGCTCGATGAGCGAGTCGCGGGTGCGGAACAGGAACACCAGCAGGAGCAGGACGCCGAGCAGAACGGGGACGGCGATGAGGGCGAACAGGCCGGACTGACCGGGGCGGCGGGCGGACGGGCGGAGCATGGCAGACCCTCACGCGGTCGAAGGCAGCCGCCCGCACCGGGACGGCCCGTCATGGGCGAGCGGCCCGGTGCGGGGGCAGGTCGGGGCGGGTGGAGGGGGTCACCCGCCGGTCGGAATCACTTCCCGCAGTCCTCGCACTCGGCCCCGCTCGACCCCTTCGCCTTCGGGCTGCTGAACGAGAAGGCGGGCGGCGGGCCGGCCGGGGCGGGCGGCGGGGGCGGGGCCTTGGACGGGTCGGCCGGGATGAGCGCCCCGCCGCCGTTCGGGTCGTACAGGGCGTGGCCGGCCAGCTCGGTGCCGAGGATGCGGCGGGTGACGATGGGGGCCGGGGGCGGGGGCACCGGGGCCGGCGGCGGCGGCGGCTTCAGGTTGAAGATCCGCATCAGGTCCTTGTCCCCGATGGTGTACGAGCTGGCCGTCACCTGGCTCACCCGCGTGTCCTCGTCCGCGTACTCCGGGCTGTTCAGGTCGTTGAACGAGCCGGTGCCCTTGTTCAGCGGCGGCTCGGTCGGGCGGAGGGACAGCTCGCCGCGGGCGGCCGCGTACTCGATCAGCGCCGCCCGGTACGGGTTGGCCTGGAGGGTGAAGTCGATCGGCTTGTCGTCCGGGTCGGCGGCCATGACGGTCCACAGGTTGTTCCGCTTCATGACCACCTTGCACGGCTTGGCCACGCACGCCGACACCAGCGACTCGGTGGCCGTCTTGCCGCTGCCCAGGGTGGCCTTCGAGGTGAGCCACACCTCCACGTAGTCGTCCTTCCAGATGCCGCCGCCGGCTGCCCGCTTCTTCGGCACCGCCACGTTCACCGCCCGGGTGCCCGGCTCCAGCCGCTTCTGCACGTTGTCCGGCAGGGCCACCTCCTCGAAGTACTCCTTCAGCAGCGGGGTGTCGGCGGCGATGTTCCGCTTCGGCACCCGCAGGGCGGCGGCGGCCGCCGTGCCGGTCAGGTACTTGGCCATGTACTTGTTCGGGTCGGCCTTGTACGTCTTGTCCTCGTCGGCCGACAGGCGGATCTCCTTGATCCCCACCTGCTCGGGGGTGACCGCGATCCCCTCGTACAGGTTGGACAGCGGGGCGAGCACGCGGAGCACGGTGGGCTTCTCCACCACCACCGGCGGCGGCTCCTTCTTGTCGAACAGCCCCATGTACCGGGCGGTGGCGACGGCACCCAGCCCGAGGAGCACGGACAGGGTGATGGCGAACAGGGTGCTGGCTCTCATGGCGAGGCTCGCGGGATGATGACGACGGAGGGATCAACGGGAATTCGGGTCGTACCGGTTCGATGGCCGGGCGGAACCAAAGTTCCGTCCGCGTCGCCGTTCCGGCATGAAGGGGACCGCCGGAGGGGGTAGGGCGGCGGGCCGGAAGACGGGTCGGGTTGTCGGTCGGTCTACTCCACCCGCATGACCGTGCGGCCGGTCAGCGTGTCGCCGCTCAGGTCGATGCCGACCGAGCGGAGCAGGTTCGGGGAGGCCGCCTTCGCCGGCAGGTCCACCCGCACCTCGATCATCGGGCCGGCGTGCGGGGCGTTCCACCGCCGGATGTGGACCCGGTCCGGGTCGTACTTCTGGTCGCCGAGGACGGCTTTCACCGCCGCCCGCACGTCGTGGTCCGAGTGCCCGAGCGAGCCGGTGCGACAGCCCACCCCGCTCGCCTCGGCCAGCTTCTGCTCGGCCGACAGGATGAGCGCGAACTCGACCACCGCCAGCACGACGGCCAGCAGGATCGGGATCACCAGCAGGGCTTCGAACGCGCCGGAACCGCGGCGGCTAATTCGGGTTGGTCGGAGGCGTTCCATCGGGCGATCCGGTTCCTACAGGTGCCGGGGGGGCCGGCGAGTTCGACGGGTCGAGTTGGAGGTCTTTCCGGTACAGCCACAAACCGCACAACACGACGGACACGGCGATCGGCAACGAGTAGGTGGTCCTCGTCCGCCAGCCCTTAGGCATACGCGAGCCGTTCTTCTTTTCTTGCTTGGTCGGCGGCGCCCCGAACGCCGCTTTCAGCCCCATCCACACCATCAGCAGCGGCAGCGACACCATCCACACCCACACGAAGCCGTAGGCCCCCACCCACGCTCCGAGTGCGGCGAACAGTTTCACGTCGCCGGCGCCGGTCTGCGTCAACATCCACAGGCCGGTGAGCACCGCGAACGCCAGGGCGAACCCGGCCAGACTGAACAGGAACCCGTCGGCCAGCCCGAGCCAGACGTTCGCCGACGATTCGGTACACAGCCACCACACCCGCTTCCCGGTCGCCCCGAGCCACCCACCACGGGTCAGGTTCATCAGCACCCCGACCGCCAGGATGGTCAGGTTCAACTTGTTCGGGATGATCGCCTTCGACAGGTCGGTGTAAGCGGCGACCGCGGCGAAGCCGACCAGGGCCAGGTAGCTGATCCAGGCGAAGGCGGGGTCGGGGAAGGGTGACACAGGAAGAACCTTGGGCCACTCAGCCCGGACCTCAACCGCAGGCGGTCGGGAAAAAAAATCGGGCTCCGGCGATCACCGGAACCCGATTCCGTTCGGCTCTTAAGCCGAGCTAGATCACGGGCCGACGCCGGTGCAGAACACGACGGTGGCGGCGCCGCCGGTGCCGGCCAGGTTGCCGCTGGTCGAGGTGCCCGGGAGGTCGACGGTGAAGGAGCCGTTCGCGCTGCCGATGCAGGTGCTGTAGCCGGCGTAGCTGTAGGTCTGGTCGATCTTCAGGATCGCGTTGGCCAGTTCGGTCAGCTCGTTGTTCAGAGCGTGACCGACGGTGGCCAGGCCGACCACCAGGGCGAGCGAGGCGATCGTGGCCACGAGCATGTACTCGAGCCCGACGATACCGGCTTCGTCTTTCCACAGTTTGCGGAGCATGAGACAACCTCCATAAGCTGAGGGCGATTGGTCGTGGCTCCCGGCTTGTACCCCACAAGCGCTAGGAAGTTGGAGCCTCGTTCCCACAGCTTCTCCACGAGGGAGTTCACCACCAGGTTGATACGGCTCTGATTTGGACAGCACTGTCGGAATTTCTACAGTAGCAGAATTTTCCGACACATTGCCATGCCCGCATCAAAACCGGACGGAACACACTTGCGTTTCCGGTCCACCTGGTCTAACCTTCTACTAGGGCGGATGGCACTGGCAAACTACCCCAAAACCTCCTGGTCAGTGTCATCCGCCCTTTTCTTGTTTCCTGGCACTTCTATAAACTTCTCCTGGCCACCACCAGTTCCATCACTTAACTGTGTTTACTGTCGATCTGTGATTTTTGCCGGTCTGATTTGCGAGTCCCAGACTGGCCCGCATGTTAGCGGATGGTCGCGTTGTCGGTCTATCACCCTGATTCTTCGAGTAGAACGCACCCGCCCCGTGTGAGGCAGGCTAAGTTGTCAAGTCTTGGCGTCCTGCCCCAGATTATGAGTGTGCGAGGCGTTCGTATCAGAGTGACAAATCTCTCGGATAGCCTCACAACTTGGTGAGAGTTTACGGGGTCGCGTTCCGCACTGCAAGGGAAAAATCCGCTTCTTCCACAAAAAGCGAACTCCTCCCGGAAAGGAGATCCTCAGGTTGCCCTGGCAGAAGGAGTAAGTAATTCCGAGAAAACAGGTTGTGTTGATTGAACGGAATAGGCCGTGAGCTTCAATTTTCCCATCGGATCAGGATTATCGCACAATTTTTGTCCGTAGTCTCGACACCTACAGTCTTTCATCAACCCACTTTCCTCCGTCTTGGCACCCACTTCGCGCCGGACTTTCCTCATTTTCTCGGGATGGCTGACGAAAAACTCAGTCAGTGTAACGGGATTGCCGATAGTGACGTTGACACCGCTTGGGCGTGCTTGGGGGATGTGTCACGACCGGCGGCGTATCAGGTGCGGATCATCCACGCGAGTGTGATCGGGGGGACATCATGTCCGGATGGGTTCCGTTTACTGCGCCCGCCCTCCGCTCGTGGCGGCGCGTGTCCGCGTTCGCCGTCGCCCTCGGCGTCGGGGCCGGCTCACCCGGGTTCGCCCAGGTGACGACGAAGGGCGGCGGCCCACTCGCCCCACCGCCGCTGAGCACGGCGGCCTTGTCCGCGCTCAGCCGGCCGACGGT
>CANJKY010000372.1 GCA_947474875.1 Gemmataceae bacterium | reverse complement strand
GCAGAACACTCAAGACTTGCCCAGCACCAGATCGACCACCCAGCAACCCCGCACATGCACCGCGTCGGGCTGGCGGCAGTGGGCGAGGACGTCGGTGTGGTCGCACCCGGCCTCCTCGAGCGCGTCGGCCAGGATGGGCAGCAGGGTGAAGTCGCGGGTGTCGTAGGCGGTGCGGGCGAGTGCCACGGCCGATTCGGATCGCCACCGCGGATCGAACGCGACCGGCCGGAACGGGTTGCCGAAGATGTCGCGGATGACAGCGGTCAACTGAGCATGCACCCCACGCCAGAGTGCTTGATCTTGCTCCGAATCCTTATCTGGCTTTCTTGGATGGATCTGGCTCGCCATTGTCGCCATTGCGGTCGAACGAAGAACTTTTTGAGCGCGGTGTTCGAGTTCCTCGCCCTCCTCCCATTCTCGCGTCTCAAGCGTCCCGAATGAACTCCCAGGCATGGGCGGGCCGGTACATCCGTAAGTCCAGAGAGCAGAATGAACAGCATGAAGCCTCAAAGCAGGAAACGACCACAGCGAACTCCCGAAGGGAAGATTCGCGCGTAGGCGGTCGAGGTCTTCGGGTGAACCTTGTCCATCCGCGATCGCTTCTACACCGGTGATTGCTAGCCTGAGGTCTGTGTCCGCCTCTTCGGTCAGCAGAGGACCGCAACAAGCAACAGAGAACAGGCGCACCTTCCGCTCCGAGGTCTGGTTGCGGAGGTGTCGCAGCATGGCGACCGGATTGCCCGCACGGTCCCACTCTTCAGCACTCACGATTGACCTCCGGCTTGTTCCTCGCTCCCCTTTTTCTCGTGGTTCGCCTTCCGCCGCTTCTCGATCTCGGCCATCCGCTCGCGGATGGTCGCCTCGAACCCGCGGTCGGTCGGGGTGTAGTACGTCACGTCGGCGGGGACGTACTCCTGGTCCACCCACCCGCCCTCGCCGTCGTGGGCGTACTGGTAGCCGACGTGTCCGAACTGCTTCGACCCCTGGTAGTGCGAGTCTCGCAGGTGCTTCGGCACCGGAAGGGTCCGCCCTTCCTTCACGTCCTTCGACGCCAGGCCGAACGCCACCGTCGCCGCGTTCGACTTCGGGGCCGTCGCCAGGTAGCACACCGCTGCCGACAGGTTCAACTGGCACTCGGGCAGGCCCACCCGCTCCACCGCGTCCCACGCCGCGTTCGCCACCAGCAGCGCCTGCGGGTCGGCGTTGCCCACGTCCTCGGACGCGAAGATGACCAGCCGGCGGGCGACGAACCGCGGGTCTTCCCCGCCTTCGAGCATCCGCGCAAGCCAGTACACCGCCGCCTGCGGGTCGCTCCCGCGGAGAGACTTGATGAACGCCGACGCCACGTCGTAGTGCGTGTCGCCGGTCGGGTCGAAGTCGAGCACCTTTCGCTGGATGGAGTCCTGCGCGAGGGCGAGGTCGAACACAACAGGCGAGCGGCCCGCGTGAGCGGGCTGTTGGTCCGAAACAGCGGGCTGACGCCCGCCGCTCGCCAGCATGGACTTCACCCCGATCTCCAGCGCCGTCAGCGCCCGCCGGGCGTCGCCGTCGCACACCTCGCACAGGAACGCCAGCGCGTCGTCGGTCAGTGTCACCGGGGTGTCACCGAGGCCGCGTTCTTTATCAGTGAGTGCCCGGAGGATCACCGTCCGGATGTGCTCCCGGGTGAGCGGCTCGAAGGTGAAGATCTGGCTGCGGGAGAGCAGGGGGGTGTTGATGGCGAAGAACGGGTTCTGCGTGGTCGCCCCGATCAGGATGACCACCCCGTCTTCCACGTCCGGCAGCAGCACGTCCTGCTGGCTGCGGTTGAACCGGTGCATCTCGTCCAGGAACAGGATGGTCCGCCGGCCGTCGATCTCCAGGTCGTGCCGGGCCTGTTGCAGCACCTCCCGCACGTCCTTGATGCCCGCGCTCACCGCGTTCATCGGCCGGAAGATGCTCTTGGTGTGGTTGGCGATGACGTGCGCCAGGGCCGTCTTTCCGCACCCCGGTGGGCCGTAGAACACGAGTGAGTTCAGCCGGTCGGCCAGCAGCATGCGGCGGAGCAGCTTGCCCGGCCCGAGGAAGTGCTCCTGACCGACGTACTCGTCCAGGGTGCGGGGCCGCATGCGGGCGGCCAGCGGGCGGGCGGCGTCGCGGTGCGACGCGCGGAGGGTGTCGAACAGGTCCATAGGCCAAGTTTCAAGAAACACGCGGCAAGTTGCAAGGACAGAAGGTGGGGCGGAGTCTCCGTGAATACCCAATTCCCGGCGCCCGTCTTCCCTTTCGTGGTCCGCTCGGGTAAGAGTGGATTCGTGGGCCGTGCCAGTTCGGCATCCTCCCACCGTGACGCTTTTCGAAAGGTGTTCCCCTCATGCATCGGCAGCTGCTAGCCGTGGCGGTCGCCGGCCTGTTGGCCGGGGTCGTCGCGGGGGCGGACGTGAAGCCGGGGCTTGCCCCCGGCGACAAGGTGTCCGTCTTCAACCCGCTGAACGTGACCGGATCGAGCGCGGGCGAAAAAGCCTGCCAGATTTGAGCGAACGGCCCGAACCCGGTCGCCGCGGTCTTCGCGCGCGAAATCACCCCGGGCTTGACCAGTTTGGTCAAGAAGTTGGACGCCGCCGCCGTCGAGAACAAGGGCTGCCGCATGGGCAGCTTCGTCGTGCTGATGACGGACGACGACAAGATGGAAGAGTCGCTGAAGAAGCTGGCCGAGAAGGAGGGGCTGAAAAAGCTCGTCCTCACCATCGACAACCCGAACGGCCCGCCGAAGTGGAAGATCAGCAAGGACGCGGACGTGACCGTGGTGCTGTACGTGAAGAACACGGTGAAGGAGACGTTCGCGTTCGAGAAGGGCAAGCTGGACGACAAGTCGATCGACAAGGTGATCGCCGGCCTGGACGGCATCAAGCCGGAGAAGGACGAGAAGAAGAAGGACAAGTGACCGCGGCCGGGTGAGCGTCACCCGCCGCACGGCCCGCCGCCGGGGGAGTCACGGCCCCCGGCGGTTTTTGTTTGTCCGATCAGCCCCGGCGGTCATCTTGCTCGAACGGGTGATCGAGGTACGGGTTGTAACCGCGACATTTCAGCCACACGGCAACCGCCCAATAGGCCGGCAGCAGCAGGGGACCCCACCGCTCGAACTGGCGGACGTGCCCGAGTTCGTGCGGCCGGCTACGGTCGAGGCACGCCTCGTCCCGCGCCAGGATGACGTGCCCGAGCGTCATCGCCGCCCCGCCGGTCCAGAAGCGGTTGCCTACGAGAAGCCGTCGGACCAGGCCGCCGTGCGCTTCCACCACCCCGGCACGGAGGCGAACCCGGCCGCCCGTCGCGGCGGCGGACCCGGCCAACATCAGCCCGACAGCCGTCACCGGGAACGCCCACAGGTAGCCGAGCCACCTCACCGCTTCCGCTCGAACACCACCTTCCCGCCGACGGCGGTCAGGTCCACCTTCGTGTCGCCGATCTTCGCCTGTTCGGCCTTCGCCAGGATGTCCCGTGACAGGACGACGAAGTCGGCCTGCATGCCCGCCGCCAGCGTGCCCCGCTCGTTCTCCTGCTGGGCGGCGTAGGCACCGCCCCAGGTGTACGCCCGCACGGCCTCGGCCGCGGTGATCGCCTGCGCCGGGTACCAGCCGGGGTGATCCGGCTTGCTGTCCAGCGGGCGGCGGTTCACCGCCGCGTCGATCCCGGCCGGCACGTCCAGCGGGGCGACCGGCCAGTCCGACCCGAACGCCAACACCGCCCCGGCGTCCAGCAGCGAGCGGAAGGCGTAGGAGCTTTCGCACCGCTTCTTGCCGATCCGCTGCTCGGCCCAGCGGGCGTCGTCGGCCATGTGGAACGGCTGCATCGACGCCACCACCCCGATCTCCTTGAACCGCTTGTAGTCCTCCGGCCGCAGGTGTTGGGCGTGCTCGATGCGGAACCGGCGGTCGCGGTCACCATTCTGCTTGGCGACGGCGGCGTAGATGTCCAACAGGCGGGCGTTCGCCTCGTCCCCGATGGCGTGGACGGCCACGTTCGTCCGCAGCCCGTCGGCGTACTTCACCAGCGCCAGCATGTCGTCCGGCTTGGTGACGAACACACCGGTGGTGTTCGGGTCGCTCTCGTACCCGGCGAACATTTTGGCCGTGCTGCTGCCCAGCGACCCGTCCATGAACCCCTTCAGCCCGCTGAACCGGAACATCTTGTCGCCGTGCGTCGAGCCCGTCTGCTCGCCCCACTCCTTCTGGTTGGCGATCGGGTAGCGGAGGTCGATGCGGGCGGTGAGCTGGCCGTTCTCGGCCATCCGCTTGAGCACGGCGAACAGCTTCTTGCGGGTGGCCGGCGAGTTCCCCTCCATGTCCTGCACGCTGGTCAGGCCGTTCTCCGCGCACGCCGCCAGCGCCGCCTTCACCCCCTCCCGGATCTCCGCCTCGTCCGGCTCGGGGATGAGCTTGCCCAGCAAATCCATCGCGTTATCTTTCAGGATGCCGCTCGGCGTCTTGCCGTCGGCCAGCCGGCCGATCACCCCGCCGGCCGGGTCTTTGGTGTCGGCGGTGATGCGGGCCAGCTTGAGCGCGGCGGTGTTCGCCAGCCCCATGTGCCCGTCGTACCGCCGCAGGAACACCGGGCGGTTCGGCACGTACTTGTCCAGCGTGGCGGCGGTGGGCAGTTCACCCTTGAACGTGCGGTCGTGGTCCCAGTTGCCGCCGAGCATCCAGCGGGCGCTCGGCGTCCTGGCGTCGAACTCCTTCAGCCGCTTGCCGAACTCGGCCTCGTCCGGGCAGTCCTTCAGTTCCACCCGGGCCAGTTGCAGCCCGCCGCCGAGCAGGTGCAGGTGGCTGTCGTAGAAACCGGGCAGCACCCGCTTGCCGCCGGCGTCGATCACCTTCGTGTCCTTGCCGACGAACTTCTTCACCTCGTCGTCGGTGCCGACGCGGAACACCTTGCCGGCGACGACGGCGAACGCCTGCACCTCCGGCTTGTCGGCATCGCCGGTCCAGACTTTACCGTTGACGACGACGAGTTCGGCCGGCACCGCCGGATCGGCAGACAGGGCGGTCGCGAGCAACAGGACGGGGAACATGGGGAGGCCTCTGGGGT
>CANJKY010000371.1 GCA_947474875.1 Gemmataceae bacterium | reverse complement strand
CGCCAACCCGCTGAAGGCCCGCGAGTACCTGGCCGCCGGGCTGCCGGTGGTGTCCACCGCCATCCCGGAGGTGGAGGTGCTGGGGCAGTGCGGCATCGGCCGCGACCCGGACGAGTTCGTCCGGAAGATCCGCGAGGCGCTGGCCCACCCCGGCCCGGACGCCGCCCGCAGCCGGAGCATGGCGTCGGAGAGTTGGGCCGCCCGGCTGGCCGACGTGACCCGGGAGATCCGGGGTCTGGGCTGAGCGATTTTAGCGATTGGCGGGGATAGCGTGATTTTCCTAAAGAACCGTTGCACCCGGGTCCGGCTGTCAGTACACTCTCAATCGGGATAACTGGGAAAAATGATCCGCTAGCCGAATCTCCCCCTCTTCGGTCGGAACTTTCAGCCCTCCCCCTGCGTCGATAATTTGTGCGTCCATCACGAAATTCGCCCGGTGAGATAATCCGGCGAGTCGTGTATCGGAGGTGTCGCCTCGGTTTCACGACCGGGGCGATGGAACCCTTGTCGTCGGGGCGGCGAGCCGCACCGACCCACCACGCCCAGGTGACTTATGAAATTGGCGATTCGGCTCGTCTTGCTCGGCCTCGGAGTGTTCGCCACCACTTCAGCCCAAGCTGGTTTCACTGCCCGGTTCGATTCCTTTAGCGGTGACGGTGCGGGTGCCGGTATTTACATGTGGAAGCAAGGCGGGAGCTACGGTACGTATGTGCCTGGCTACGTCGAATCCGGCCCCCCGTCGGGTAGCATCCACTCGTTCCAATCGTTCTGCATCCAGACAAGCCAGCACATCTCGACTGGGAACAATTACACGTATTCCGTAATCGAATTGAAGGACGCCCCGATCCCAGGATCCGGGATGGGTCCGACTAGGGCTGACAACATCAAGCGGATGTGGGCTACCTACAAGAGCACCCTGGGCACTGACCTCAAGAAGAACGAAGCGTTCCAGTACGCTGTGTGGAATCTATCCGGACAGTCCTTTACGCTGTCGGGCGACGCCACGGTTCAGTCCTACTACTACACTTACTTGAGCGGTTGGGGGACGGCCAAGGCTAATCTGGCAGCCTTAGCCGATGGCACGGCCCAAGATCAAGTTTTCGAACTCGAAGACGGCTACGTCCCTTCGGGCGGCAATATCGTCGAAGTGCCGGTGCCGCCGGCGGTGGTGCTGGTGGCCGCCGGGATCGCGTCCGGCCTGTTCCTGCGGCGGCGGATCGCCGGCCAGCAGGCGGCGGTGGTCGCGTAACGACCGATCGGATCACGACCCCGCCCCGGATCGCAGTTCGCTGTGGTCCGGGGCGGGGTCGTTTCCTACAGCGATCGGAGTCCCTTCCCGCTACGGCGCCGCCATGTTCCGCACCGCCCGCCTCATCCTGTCCGACCTGCGGGCGAAGGCCGAGTGGTGCTACGAGTCCGGCCGCTGGCCGGCGGTGGTCAAGGTGCTGCTCACCGACGGCACCCCGGCGATGATCTGGTACCGGATGATGCAGGGGGCGCGGCGGTGGCGGCTGGCCCCGCTGGAGATGCTGTTCAACCGCTGCAACACCATCTTCTGTAGCTGCGTCATCGGCCGCGGGGCGGAGTTCGGCCCCGGGTTCGTGCTCATCCACTCGCTCGGGGTCGTCATTAACGGCAGCGTCCGCGGCGGGGCTGGGGTGAAGCTCGAACACCAGGTGACGATCGGGGCGGAGAAGCGGCAGTCGCCGGTGCTCGGCGACGGCGTGTTCGTCGGGGCTGGGGCGAAGATCGTCGGTCCGGTATCAATCGGAGCCGGGGCGAGAATCGGGGCTAACGCGGTGGTGGTCAAGGACGTTCCGGCGAACGCCACGGTGGTGGGAATCCCTCCCGCACAAGTGGTAAAAATCCGGACATGTGAGGATTCGGTGGGAGAGGCGGAAAAATCGACACCGGCCGATTGACAGGGGGGGCTGAGTCCAGTAAATTCTTAACTATCACTGCGTCCTCCTCTGTGGTCTACCCCACCACACTACGCAGGGTTGAGTTGGCCCGCCTGATCGCACTCGGCCGCACCCCGGCCGACGCGTCAGTCCAAGTGGGTTCCCGTAATTACCACCTGTCGGCGTTCGTCCTCTCCGGGCGATCGACGTGTGCCAAACGTAGGCCTCTGCGCCCAGGGGAGCCGATGTTTGCTGACGCCTCCTTCTTGTATTGGCCGTACGCCGTCATCGCCGCCGGTCTGGGGTTGGTCGGGTTCGCATACCTGGCTTACCCGGGGGTGATCTGGCTGTCGGCGAAACTGTTCGGCCGCCCGGCCGACCCGCCGGTGGCGGCTGACGCCGACCTGCCGTTCGTGTCCCTGCTCATCGCCGCGCACAACGAGGAACAGCACATCGCCGAGCGGCTGGAGAACGCCCTCGCCCTGGACTACCCGGCCGACCGGTACGAGGTGGTGATCGCGTCCGACGGCAGCACCGACGACACGGCCGACATCGTCCGCCGGTACGTCGTCCGGCACCCCCAAGTCCGCCTGCTGGACTACGCCGAGAACCGCGGCAAGGCGGCGGTGCTGAACGACGCGGTGGCCGAGCTGCGGGGGTCGATCGTCGCCCTGTCGGACGCAAACACCGCCATGCGGCCCGACGCCCTCCGCCGGCTGGCCGGCTGGTTCGCCCAGCCGGACGTGGGGGTGGTGTGCGGGCGGTTGGTGCTCACCGACCCGACCACCGGCGACAACGTGGACAGCGTGTACTGGAAGTACGAGACGTTCCTGAAGAAGTGCGAGAGCAAACTCGGGGCGCTGCTCGGGTCGAACGGGGCCATCTACGCCGTCCGCCGCGAGCTGTTCCCGGGCGTGCCGGACGGCACCATCATCGACGACTTCTACATCCCGCTGGAGGCGAAGCGGCGGTCCGGCTGCCGCATCGTGTACGACACCCGCGCCGTCGCCAGCGAGGAGTCCGCCCCGACCATCCGGGACGAGTTCCGCCGCCGCTCCCGCATCGGGGCCGGCGGGTTCCAGAGCATCGGCCTGCTGTGGCCGCTGCTGTCCCCGCGGCACGGGTGGGTGGCGTTCGCCTTCCTGTGCCACAAGGTGCTCCGCTGGGTCGGCCCGTTCCTGCTGCTGGCCGCCCTGGCCGCCAACGTGGTGGTGCTGGACACGGACGCCGGACAGGCGCTGATGCTCGCGCAACTGACCGGCTACGCCTGGGCCCTGGTCGGGCGGTGGCTGCCCGCTTGCCCGAAGGTGTGCAAGTTCCTCCGCCTGCCGACCATGTTCGTGTCCATGAACGCCGCCCTGTTCGTAGGCTTCTTCAAGTGGCTGTTCCGCGCCCAGTCCGGGGCGTGGACCCGGACCGAACGAAGCGGGGAACAGCCGGTGCTCCCACTGGCCGAACAACAGGTGACGGCGTGATCGGCGAACTGGCGGTCGGACTGACGGCGGGCGGGCTGGTTCTCGGGACGGGGTTGGTCGGCTGGCGGGAGGTCCGCCGCCGCGGGATGCACCGCTGGCTGCTGCCGTACCTGCTGTCCGCCGGTAAGCGGCGGGCGGTGCGGCCGGGCGAGCCGGTGGACCTGATCCTGGCGGTGTGCGACCACTACGAGCCGAAGCGGGGCGGGGCGACGATGGAGAAGGCGCGGGCGCGGGTGCAGCAGTGGGTGGACGACTACCCGCGGCTGTTCGACCGGTTCCGCGACGCCGAGGGGAAGCCGCCGCAGTACTCGTTCTTCTACCCGGCCGATGAGTACGAGCCGGAGCTGGTGGACATGGTGGCCGGGTTGTGCCGCCGCGGGTACGGGGAGGTGGAGATCCACCTGCACCACGACAACGACACCGCCGACAGCCTGCGGAACACCCTGCTGGAGTTCAAGCACACCCTGCGGAACCGACACGGGCTGCTGGGCACGGACAGTCGGACGGGCGAGACGGTGTACGGGTTCATCCACGGCAACTGGGCGCTGGACAACGCCCGCTGCGACGGCCGCTGGTGCGGGGTGAACAACGAGCTGGACGTGCTGCGGGAGACCGGCTGCTACGCCGACTTCACCCTGCCGTCCGCGCCGAGTGAGACCCAGACCCGGAAGATCAACAGCATCTACTGGGCGGTGGACGACCCGACGCGGCCGAAATCGCACAACACCGGCACGGACGTGGGAGTAGGAGATACGCCGAAAAACGGGCTTTTGATGATTCAGGGGCCTTTGCTGATGGACTGGAGTAGAAGGAAATGGGGAATTTTTCCGGGAGTAGAGAATTCGTGCTTGCAGGCGAATCAGCCCCCGGATACAGTAAGGCTCGCTAATTGGTTGAAAGCCCGAGTTGGCGTGCCCTCCCACCCCAACTGGCATTTTGTGAAACTCCACACGCACGGCGTGTGGGAGCCGAACCAGGACGTGCTCCTCGGCGAGCCGATGGTGCGGTTCCACGAAGCGTTGCAGGCGCGGACGGCGGCGGACCCGAACTTCCGGGTCCACTACGTCACCGCCCGCGAGATGGCCAACCTGGCACTGGCGCCGAGCGGGGTAGCCCGGCCCACCCAGGCGGTTCGGAATTCGCCCTACTCGGCCCCGGCCGAGTGACCACTCATGAGGAGGTCGCCCGATGAAGGTTCTACGGATGGCTGCCGTCGCTGCCGCCCTGCTGGTTGGCGTCAGCGCCACCCAGGCAGGATTCAAGCTCCGCATGTCGTCAGGTGCTACCTACACTCAAGACATTCTTCTCTCTGGGTCAAGTAGTTCTGGCGCCCTAAACGGTACTGGAAGCGGAGATTACAAAGCCATCAGTCTAGGTGGTGGCACCGACGCTGTGGGCGGAAACTGGACATACTCCAGCTTTTTCGCAGACTCGACGGGCATTACTTTGTTAGGTCTTAAGTCTTTCGGCTATGATATTACTGCCACCTTTGCGTACACAAACTCTCCGTCCGGGAATCCTGCTACACTGACGCTGTCCAGTCTTCAAATCACGAGAACTAGTGCAGCCACAGGGGATCTCACCTTCACGCTCACCAGCGATGGCTATATGAAGCCTGACGATGCGGACCGATATATGCGTACCCGCGCGTCTGGTTTTCTTGTCGGCGGCACCAGTGGTTCTGCCACAT
>CANJKY010000370.1 GCA_947474875.1 Gemmataceae bacterium | reverse complement strand
GGCATCGACGGCCGCGACCACCACAACCGCTGCTTCAGCATGTGGTTCGCCGGCGGCGGGTTCAAGGCGGGGGCGACGTTCGGCGAGACCGACGAACTCGGGTTCAACGTGGCAAAGGACCCGATCCACGTCCACGACCTGAACGCCACGCTGCTCCACCTGCTGGGGCTGGATCACGAGAAACTGACGTTCCGCTTCCAGGGCCGCGACTACCGCCTGACCGACGTCCACGGGAACGTGGTGAAGGGGCTGCTCGCGTGAACGGGGGCCACCCTTCGAACAGCGAATCCGGTACCGGAGTGGGTCACATGGCGAGGCCAGCGTCATCCGGGGGAGACCACCGATTCAGCCAATTCTGCGCTGACTCAGTTGTGCCGACCGTACTGGCGTGGGTTGCGGTCACCGTCGCGGTCGTTGGTCTCGCCTTTGTATGCCGGTCGGACGCGGCCGACCCGCCGCCGGCGTTCATCGACGTGACCGAGGCGGTCGGGCTGAAGGGGGTGAGCGGCGGGCCGGCCGCGTGGGCCGACTTCGACAACGACGGGTGGGTCGATCTGTGCGCCGGCGGCGAGGTGTGGCGGAACGAGGCGGGCAAGAAGTTCAAGAAGGTGGCCGCCGTCGCCGGCCCCGCCGTCTGGGGGGACTACGACAACGACGGCTGGCCCGACCTGTTCTGCTACGGCACCGGCCAACTGTACCGCAACCTGAAGGGAGAGAAGTTCGAAGAGGTGAAGATCGTCCCCAAACTTCCGACCGAGGTCAGCCTGGGGGCGGCATGGGGGGATTTCAACCGCGACGGGTTCCTGGACCTGTACGTCGGCGGGTACGAGGTGTGGCCGGACAAGGAGTACCCGGACGTCATCCTCACCAGTGACCAGGGGCAGAAGTTCGCCGAGGCGTGGCGGCAGTCGAAGGTGTACCGTGCCCGCGGGGTGACGGCCGCCGACTTCGACGAGGACGGACATCTGGACGTGTTCGTATCCAACTACCGCCTCCAGCCGAACCTGCTGTGGAAGAACGACGGCACCGGCAAGTTTGCCGACGTGGCGAAAGACCGCGGGGCGCAGGGGAACGAGAAGCTCGGCTGCTACGGGCACACCATCGGCTCGGCCTGGGGCGACCTGGACAACGACGGCCACCTCGACCTGTTCGTCGGCAACTTCAGCCACCCGCCGGAGTACCAAGACCGGTCTCAGTTCCTGCGGAACACCGGGGCGAAAGGCGGGTGGAAGTTCGAGGACAAGACGAAGACGGCCAGACTGCGGTGGCAGGAGTCCTACGCCTCGCCGGCCCTGGGCGACTTCGACAACGACGGCCGGCTCGACCTGTACTTCACCACCGTGTACCCGGGCGACAAGAGCGTGCTGTACCGTAACAAGGGCGGGTGGGGGTTCGAGGAGGTGGCCGGCGGCGGCGGGACGGCGGTCGGCGAGACGTACCAGGCGGCGTGGGCCGACTTCGATAACGACGGGTCACTCGACCTGATGACCGGCGGCAAACTGTTCCGCAACCGCGGGGATAAGGGGCACTGGTTGAAGTTGCGGCTGGAGGGCGAAGGAATGATCAACCGCTCGGCCATCGGCGCGCAAGTGCGGCTGAAACTGGACGACGCCACCCTCACTCGGCAGGTGGAAGGTGGCACCGGGCAGGGGAACCAGAACGAGTTGACCCTACACTTCGGCCTGGGCACGCACGCCGGCCCGGTGCGGCTGGAGGTCCACTGGCCGGACGGCACCCGCCAGGAGGTCGAGACGAAGGCGGACCGGACGGTGACGGTGCGGCCCGACCCGGCGCGGGGCCGACCCCGTTGACCCGGGCGGCGTGCGGTATCCCTGGGTATGAGCACTCCCCGGCGGATGACCAAGTCGCCCTTGGCTGTCGCCCGCAAGGCGATGGCGGTCGCCCAGAAGGCCTTGCCGCCGTACTCGTCCGACCGCAGCCGCAAGGGCTTCTCCCAGCCCCAGCTGTTCGCCGCCCTCGCCCTCCGCCAGTTCTTCAAGACCGACTCCGCGGCATCGCCGCCACCCTGGCCGACTCGGCCGACCTGCGGGGCGCCCGCGGATTGGCGAGAGTTCCGCACTTCTCCGCCCTCGCGTCCGCGGCCGACCGGCTGCGAATAAAAGGGGCTTCGACACCCTCCAGTCGGCCGTGTTCGCCGACGCCACCGCCCGCGGCCTGATCGCGGACGGGGCGGTGGACGCCACCGGGTTCGACAGCCGGTACGCCTCCCGCCAATACGTCAACCGGGCCGGGTACAAGCGGTTCACCCGCCTGGCGTGGCCGAAACTCACCGTCGCCTGCCACACCGGCTCCCGCCTGCTGCTGGCCGCCGTCGTCGGCCGTGGGCCGAGCCAGGACTCGCCCCAGTTCCCCGCCGCGCCCGCCTCGGGCGGGTGTTAGGGGACGCCGCGTACGACGCCGAGCGCACCCACGCCCTGTGCCGCGACCGGCTGGGCATCCCGGAGGCGGTGTTCCGGCTGAACCGACGCAACACCGGGCGGAAGTGGCCCCGCTCGCCGGACCGCCGGGCCATGCGGCGGGCGTTCCCGCGGGCCACCTCCAACCAACGGTGGCAGGTGGAGAGCGCCCTGTCCCGGCACAAGCGGCTGCTCGGCCCGTCCCTCCGCGGTCACTCCCGACCTGCCCAGAAGGCTGAGACGCTGCTCCGCGTCCTCACCCACAACCTGATGCTCCTCGCCGACGGCTCCCCGTATGGATTCAACAGAGCAACGCCGGCACTCATCCCGCCCCTAACACCATCAGGCGAAACCTGACCGACGGGTGGTCCGCCGCTTACCCGTCGTCTCGGTCCGGGCCGAGTTCGGTGCAGCAGATGAGGTTGGCGGTGTCGTTGAAGTACACCAGCAACTCGGTGCCGTCCGCGTCCGTCCCGGCGTACACCCCGCCACGATGCTTGGAGAAGGTGACGTTGGCCGCCCGGCGGCCACTCTCTTCGAACAGCACGGCCGGGCTTAGGCCGGCTTTCGGAAATTTGGCCTTCAGCTCGCCCACGGCCTCCCGGTACGTCATCCTCGTGCCCCCTTAGGTACAAGCGAAACGGAATCATAGATTTGGGACTGCTGGCAGGCAAGCGAAGGCCAACCTCGGGCTGCCGCGGCGGCCGTTAGTCAGTTGATCGACGGAGTGGGTACAGGACATCACATCACTCAGCATGGCTAGCGTTTTGTGAGCCGAGGCGATCGGCGCGGACTGATCTTCCCTACGGGAAGCGGACAGCGGGTTATCGACGGCTCGGGTTATTCGTCCGCTCGCCCTCCTCCAGGTCTTGTACCCGAGGGCGGCCGAGGCGAGAGACCGGTTAGGGATACGGATGAACGCGCGGGTCAGTCACAGGTGGGCGACGAAGATCATCAGGCCTCCGTGGAGTAGCCCTGAGACGCCTGGAGTAGCGCGGCGCTCAACGGAAGTTGCGGCACATATATTGCGTCTACAGCATCGATTCGCGAAATCGGAAAATAAGCACAATTATATGACACGAGCGCCTAATCTGTAGGCGGATGTAGCCCGCTTGTTAGGCAGGAGTCCAACATGCCCGCTGTTGGCATGGAGCCTCGCCCGTCAGCTCGCGCCCTGAACGCAGGGCCGGCAGAGCCGCCTCGTTTGTTCGACGGCTATGTCCCGCACCCGACCGCCTGGGACGAACTGTTCGCCTCCGCCGCTTCCCCTCACCCGCACTGTGAGACACTGTTCGAGCGGCTCGGTCGGCTGCATTTGGGCGAGTTCCAGTCGAAGCGGGCGAGTGCCGACCTGGCGTTCGTGAATCAGGGGATCACGTTCAGCGTGTACTCGGACCAACGGGGCGTGGAGAAGATCTTCCCATTCGACCTGATCCCGCGAACCATCCCCGCGAGCGAGTGGGTGATCCTGGAAGCCGGCCTCGTGCAGCGGGTGAAGGCGCTCAACCTGTTCCTGCACGACGTCTACCACGACCAGCGGATCTTGAAGGAAGGGGTGATTCCGACGGAGTTGGTACTCGGTTCCAAAGGTTTCCGCAAGGAGATGATCGGGTTCACACCTCCGGGTGGGGTATACGTCCACATCTGCGGGACCGACCTGATCCGCGACACGAACGGGCAGTTCCTGGTGCTGGAGGACAACGGCCGCACGCCGAGCGGGGTGAGTTACGTGCTCGAGAACCGGGCGGTGATGAAGCGGGTGTTCCCGCAGTTGTTCGCCGACATCCGGGTGAAGCGGGTGGAGGACTACCCGCGGCGGTTGCGGGAGGCGCTGGCGTCGGTGGCCCCCACCGGGGCCGACGCCCCGCCATGCGTGGTGGTGCTGTCGCCGGGGCAGTACAACTCGGCCTATTTCGAACACAGCTTCCTCGCCCGGCACATGGGCGTTGAACTGGTGTTCGGCCAGGACCTGTTCGTCCACGACGACGTGGTGTACCTGAAGACCACCCGCGGGCCGCAGCGGGTGGACGTCATCTACCGCCGGCTGGACGACGACTTCCTCGACCCGGAGGCGTTCCGGCCGGACAGCCTGCTCGGGGTGCCCGGGTTGTTCCGCGCGTACCGGGCCGGGAACGTGACGCTGGCGAACGCCGTCGGCACCGGCGTGTGCGATGATAAAGCGGTGTACCCGTACACCGAAGACATGGTGCGGTTCTACCTGGCCGAGGAGCCGATCCTGAGGAACGTGCCGACGTTCATCTGCGTCCGCCCGGACGACATGCACCACACGCTGTCGAATCTGGACAAGCTGGTGGTGAAGGCGGTGAACGAGAGCGGCGGGTACGGCATGCTCATGGGGCCGTTCAGCACCGCCGCCCAGCGGGGCGAGTTCGCCGACAAGATCCGGGCCAACCCGCGGAACTACGTGGCCCAGCCGGTGGTCACGCTGAGTACCTGCCCGACGTGGACGGACGACGGCGTGGCCCCCCGGCACGTGGATCTGCGGCCGTACATCATCACCGGCAGCAGTACTTGGGTGCTCCCCGGCGGACTCACCCGCACCGCCCTGGTGAAAGGCTCGCTGGTGGTGAACAGTAGCCAGGGCGGGGGTAGCAAGGACACGTGGGTGTTGGAGTAGGTCGGGCTGTG
>CANJKY010000369.1 GCA_947474875.1 Gemmataceae bacterium | reverse complement strand
GGTCGCGGCTAACCGAAACGATCTCCGCCCCGTCCGCGGCCCACCCCGCCAGCTTGCCCTCGTTCCCGGCAGCGGTGTACACGATCACCGGCGCTTCCCGTGCCGTCGCCCGTAACTGGCACCGCTCGGGCAGCTCCCCGCTCGCACTCAGCACCACCCGAGCCGCGACCCGCGGACCCGGCGGGCGGGCGGTGAGCAGCGGGTCGTCGGCGATCACCGTGCCACGGCCGACCACGATCGCGTCCACCCGGCCCCGTAGTTCGTGGACCCGCCGTCGGCTCTCCTCGTTGCTGATCCACTTGGAATCGCCGGTGCGGGTGGCGATCTTGCCGTCCAGCGTCATCGCCCATTTGGCGATCACCCACGGCGTGCCGGTGGCGAGCAGCTTCAGGTACGGGGCGTTCAACTCCCGCGCCTCGGCCTCGCACACGCCCACGTCCACCGTCAGCCCCGCCGCCCGCAGCAACCCGATCCCGCCGCCGGCGACTTTCGGGAACGGGTCGGCCATCGCCGCCACCACCCGCCGCACCCCGGACTTCAACACCACGTCGGTACACGGCGGTGTCTTCCCGTGGTGGCAGCACGGCTCCAGGGTGACGTACAGGGTGCCCCCGCGGGTGCGATCCCCCGCCGCGGCGAAGGCGTTCACCTCGGCGTGCGGCCCGCCGAACCGCTCGTGCCACCCCTCGCCGACCACCGCCCCGGCCGCGTCCGTCACCACGGCCCCGACCATCGGGTTCGGCTCGACGTGCCCGCGGCCCCGCCCGGCCAGCGCAAGCGCGCGGCGGATGTGGCGTTCGTCTGTTGGAAAATCACCCGGCATGGAAGTCGGTTCAAAATAAATCGGCGGGAGCCGCGAACCATCCGATGTCGGCCGCGTCTATGTGAGTGTAGTGGCGACCGGCGACGGCCGCCGAAAACGAGCGAACCCGAAACCACCGAAAGCGGTCCCTCAGTCATGACCCGGCGAGTTGCGAACACCGACCTGCGGACGAGCGGCGAGAGCCGCTTGAACGGTACGAGCCTCCAGCTCGATGCCGCCGCGGCGAAGCTCTACGCCGAGCGGTACGAACTGGGCGACGGCGGATGACCACCCCCGACGGGCACAGGCGACACACGCCGGCCGGGGGCAACCCCGGCCGGTTTCGTTTTCTGGTGTGTGACCTCGCCCGTTGGGTTAACGGCTAGACCGCCGGGCTTTCAATCCGGAAGAGGGGGTTCGACTCCCCCACGGGTGAATGCGATCTGAGGCTCAGGTGTTAGCGGCAGCACTCCGGACTCTTAATCCGGTTGTGAGGGTTCAAGTCCCTCGGGCCTCACTGTGTGTACCTGTGGCGTAGCCGGGAACGCGCCGGTCTTCCAAACCGGAGTTGCGGGTTCGATTCCCGCCAGGTGCTCTCGTCGTCCTCGGGGTGTGCCGGACCGCACGCGACCCTCCGAAGGTTGAAGACCAGGTTCGATTCCTGGCGGGGACACTGGCGAACCGCCCCTGTGATGTAACGGCAGCCTGCCGTCTTGGTAAGACGGCCGCGCAGGTTCGACTCCTGCCGGGGGCTTTGGTTGACACACGCGCCCGTGATGTAACGGCTGGCCTGCCACCTTGCCAAGGTGGACGAGTGGGTTCGACTCCCGCCGGGCGCTCTCGAAGGTGAACGGAGGACGGCACACGCCCTTGTGGAGCAGCCAGGAGTGCTCGCCACTCTGTCAAGGTGGAGGTCGCGGGTTCGAATCCCGCCAGGGGCGCTGGAACGACGGCACGGTACGCGAACAGGTACAGCGGCCAAGCTCAAACCTTGGTGTCTTGTGGGCTCGAATCCCACCCGTGCTACTGGATCATGCGTCGGACGGCACTGGGATGCCACCCTGCCTGTAAAGCAGGTGCCCTTCGTGGCTCCGCAGGTTCGATTCCTGCCCGACGCACTCGCACTGGACGGAGAACCACGGCCCGTTCGTCTAGCGGCTCAGGACGCCAGCCTCTCACGCTGGTAACGCGGGTTCGATTCCCGCACGGGTCAATCGGACAACTGGTGATGTAGCCCAACCTGGTAGAGGCCGCGGTCTCAGAAGCCGTGCAGTGTGGGTTCGACTCCCACCGTCACCACTCGACTTGCAGACGGGCCGGCGCCCGTTCGGGTCTCATAAGCCTGGAGGCCGGGTTCGACTCCCGGGTCTGCAACTCGTGGTCTGCTCGCTCCGCGAGCGGTCGTCAGAACCCGCTCGCGGAGCGAGCAGACCACACACGACCGGGTACCCCAACTGGTAGAGGGGTCAGGCCGAGAACCTGATGGGTGTGGGTTCGACTCCCACCTCGGTCACTCGAACTGGGATCGTCGTCCAACAGGAGGACGCTCGCCTCGCACGCGGGAGATCGGGGTGCAACTCCCCGCGGTTCCACTCGGACGAAACACGGGCCTGTGGTCTAACGGGATGACCCCGCTGTGGCATGGCGGAAGTCCGGGTTCGATTCCCGGCGGGTCCACTGATACGGAAGGGAGCCGGATAACGGCTTTGCCGGAGCGGTTTGCTAAACCGTGCCGCCTTTTGCAGGCGGTGTGGGTTCAACTCCCACTCCTTCCGCTCGACGCCCCGGTGGTGAAACGGACCCTCATTCCGCGCTTCGACCGCGGCGTTCCAGGTTCGAATCCTGGCCGGGGCACTCGACCGATCCCGTGGCCCAGCGGCGAAGGCGCCTCCCTGACACGGAGGAGAGCGGTGGTTCGACTCCACCCGGGATCACTCACATCACCCGGTCGTGCGCCCACGGGAAGCGGCGGCCGGTGAGGAACTCCTTGTACCCGGCGGCGGTCGGCTCGTGGAGGGTCGCCGGGTCGAACGCGGCGTTCACCAGCCACAAGAGGGGCACGACGTCCGCGTCCGGGTAGCCCAGGCCGGTGATCTCGAAGTAGTCCTTGTTCACGTCGAAGATCTGGAAGCGGTCGGCGGACACGCGGACCATCCACAACTCGCGGAGTTCCCACCGGGTGCGGCGGACGAACCGGTCGGCGGCGTCGAGGTCGGTGAAAGCGTGGGTGGCGAGGGGTGGGGTCATTTTCGATTTGAGATTGAAGATTGGTGATTGAAGAGAACCGACGGGCTCTCCCAATCACCAATCTGAAATCACCAATCTTCAATCCTCATCGCAGCCCGGCCAAGTCCTGGAGGGTGTGCCAGTTCTCCAGCCGGTCCTGTTTGGCGGCTAGCAGGGTGGCCGACGGGTGGCCGTCCTTGTCGAAGTGCTTGACGAACCGCCCCTCGCTCCGGGCGAAGTCCACGAACGTCACCTCCTGGTTGGTCTTCGGGTGGACGTACCAGTCGCCGGTCTTGTTCGGGTTGCCGTCGAGCGACATGCGGCTCTTGATGGAGTCGCCCTTCCGCGGGTCGTAGATGATGAGCGGGAACGCCCGCGTGTCGACGGCCAGCCGCGCCTGCTCGCCGGCCATGTTGTCGGCGACGCCGTGTTCCGGCTGGCAGGTGGTGTAGCAGCACACGATGGCCGGGCCGTCGAACTCCAGCGCCCCGAGCACCGCCTTGTAGAAGTGGTTGATGTGCGCGCACGTCGTCTGGGCCACATACGTCCGCGGGTGCATCATGGCGATCTGCGCGATCTCCTTCCGCCGCTCCTGCTTGCCGCCGAACACGTTCCCGTGGACCGACATCTTGGTGTTCTGGCCGGTGAAGCTGGCGGTGCTGGCCTGCCCGCCGGTGTTCGAGTACACCTGCGTGTCCAGCACGAACACCTTGATGTTCATCCCGCTGGCGAACATGCGGGACAGCGCCTGGAAGCCGATGTCGTACATGGCCCCGTCCCCGCCGATCACCCACAGCGGCTTGTTCTGCCAGCCCATCTGGTCCCACCGCATCCGCACCCCGATGGCGTAGGTGGGGGCGTTCTCGAACAGCGAGTTCGTCCACGGCACCAGGTACGGGTTGTACGGGTACGTCGAGGTGTACACCGTGTTGCACCCGGTGGCGGCCACCAGCCCCCACTGCTCGCCGTGCTTGCTGCCGGTGGCGGCGCACAGCATTCGCAGGGCGGTGCCCTCCCCGCACCCGGCGCAGCTGCCGGCCCCGCCGGTGTAGATGTGCGTCTGCTCCTTCAGCATCATGTCGATGAGCAGGTTGCCGGAGATGAACTTGTCGTTGCTCGGCCCCATGTTCTTGAACAGCCGGTGGCTCTTGCGGGCCTTCACCATCACGTCGTCGGTCTTCCCGACCATCTTCAGCGCGTCGTCGTCGCACACCGTCACGCACTCGGCGCACCCCTTGCACTTCGACGGGTCGATGATGATGTTGAACATCCCGCCGACGCCCTGCTTCTTCTTCCCGCCGTCGTAGTACTTCTTGGTGCGCGACCACTGCGCCTTGTACATGTCGCGGTCGCCCTCCGGGATGTCGGCCAGCTTCGCCTCCCACTCGTCCTCGCCGAGCACCTTGCCGAGGATCGCCGTGTCCGGGCACTCGGTCACGCAGTCCATGCACCCGGTGCAGTTCTCGGGCTTGTACTCGGGGATTTCGGGCGCGATGTAGCTGAAGTCGCGGAGCGACGCGGTGCCGGCGGGGATCAGCGAGCGGGCGAGCGTGAGGTCGGCGGGGAGCTCTTTCTCGCCGTACCCCTCCTCGTACCCGCGGATGATGCGGTCGTTGAAGTCGACGACATCGAGCACGGGGAGATTGAGGGCGGACTTCAGGGCGACCGGCTTGTACTCGCGGTCGGTGAGCGTGCCGTAGCAGTTGTTGTTGAACGGATCCTTTTCGCTCGCGTCGTTCATGGACGAGGCGGGGAGGGTGGTCGTGGACATGGGTATGGAGTTCCGTTGTGTGTGGGGGTGGTTCCGTTGCCGCTTGCGGCTTCGCGCCGGGCGGCGCGAAGCCGCAAGCGCGTGGGCTGGTGCCTGGTCCGCGCTCGGACCCGACCTAGTGGTTATTGCGCGAACATCACCTCGGTCGGGATCTCGCGCGTCTCGTCGCGGCCGCGGTTGATGCACTTCATGTTGTCCTTGATCACCTGCTCGCCGCGCTTGCCGAAGTACTTCCGCAGCGCCTTCTCCACCCCCGCCTCCACCTGCGCGTCGGTCATCTCG
>CANJKY010000368.1 GCA_947474875.1 Gemmataceae bacterium | reverse complement strand
TCCAGAGGAGCCGTAATGACCAACCCGACCGACCGCCGCTACGCCACCAGCCACGAGTGGGTGAAGCTCGACGGCGACGTGGCCACCGTCGGCGTCACCAAGTTCGCCGTCGAGCAACTGACCGAGCCGACGTTCCTGGAACTGAAGAAGGTCGGCCTCCAGGTGAAGCCCGGCGACGAGGTGGGCATCATCGAGAGCGTGAAGAGCACGTCGTCCATCTACGCCCCGGTGGCCGGCGAGGTGGTGGCGGTGAACGCCGACGCGGTGAACGACCTGGCGAAGGTGAACGACGACCCGTTCGGCGGCGGGTGGATGCTGAAGATCAAGCTGGCCCCCGGGGCGAACCTGGACCACCTGCTGAACGCCACCCAGTACGACGCCCAGATCGCCGGCCACTGACCGGCCCTGTGATCCGCCTGCCGCGGGTGCGGTTCTGATCGGCCGTCCCGCCTCCCGCCCACCCCGGAGCGCTGCCTTTTCATGTCCGCGTACACCCTGAACACCCCGGAAGACGTGGCCGCCATGCTCGCCCGCATCGGCGTGCCGAGCGTGGAGGCGCTGTTCGCCAACATCCCGGCCGACCTGCGGTTCGGGCGGATGCTGAACATCCCGCCGGCCCTGTCCGAGATCGAACTCACCGCCCACATGACCGGGCTGGCGAACAAGAACGTGTCCGCGTCCGACGCCGTCTGCTTCCTCGGCGGCGGGGCGTACGACCACTTCATCCCGAGTGTGGTGGACGTGGTGGCGTCCCGCGGTGAGTTCTACACCGCGTACACACCGTACCAGGCGGAGGCCAGCCAGGGCACCCTGCAGGCGATCTACGAATACCAGACGATGATGTGCCAGCTCACCGGCCTGGACGTGGCGAACGCCAGCCTGTACGAGGGCGGGTCGGCGGTGGCCGAGGCGGTGCTGATGGCGCTGGGCATCACCGACCGCAAGGGCGGGGAGGTGCTGATCGCCGAGAGCGTCCACCCCGAGTACCGGCAGGTGCTGGCCACCTACGTGACCAACCTGAACGTGAAAGTCACCACCCTGCCGTGCCCCGGTGGGTTCCTCGACCCGGCCGACGTGGCGAAGGCCGTCAGTGACAAGACGGTGGCGGTGGTGGCCCAGTCGCCCAACTTCTTCGGCCACCTGGAAGAGATGACCGACCTCGGGACGGCGGCGAAGAAGGTGGGGGCCATCTTCATCGACGTGTTCGACCCGGTCAGCCTCGGGCTGCTGACCAAGCCGAGCGACCACGGGGCGGACATCGCGGTGGCGGAGGGGCAGGGGCTGGGCATCCCGTTCGGGTTCGGCGGGCCGTACCTGGGCATCCTGACGTGCAAGAGCGAGTTCGTCCGCAAGATCCCCGGCCGGCTGGTGGGCGAGACGACCGACCGGCACGGCACCCGCTGCTGGACGCTCACGCTCAGCACCCGCGAGCAGCACATCCGCCGGGAGAAGGCGACCAGCAACATCTGCACGAACCAGGGGCTGTTCGCCCTGCGGGCGGCGGTCCACCTGACCGCCCTCGGTCCGGCCGGGCTGAAGGAGACGGCCGACCTGTGCGTGCGGAAGGCGCACTACGCGGCCGAGCAGTTGGCGAAGGTGGGGGCGAAGCCGAAGTGGGACCGGCCGTTCGTGAAGGAGTTCACCGCCAGCGTGCCGGGCGACGTGAACAAGCTGCTCGCCGGGTTGCGGGCCGACGGCTACTTCGGCGGGCTGCCGACCGGCCGCTGGTACCCGCAGCACGCCGACGGGCTGACGGTGGCGGTGACGGAGAAGCGGACGAAGGCGGAGATCGACGGGCTGGCCGCCGCGGTGGGCAAGCGGCTGAAGGGGTGAACCGGCCGTTCCCAGAGGGCGTCAACATGCCTAGCCCGTTCCCCGGCATGGACCCGTGGCTGGAAGCGCCGGACTTATTCCCGGGGCTTCACGAGCGGCTGACCATTTCCATTCAGGACGCGCTGAACGCGGCGATGCCCCCGGGGTACGTTGCCACCATCAAGCACGTCGTGTGGGTCGATCCCGAACTCCGACGTGAGCCCGATGTGGCGCTCTACGGCCGCGAGGGTTCGTCCGAATCCGATGGCGGGACGGCCACCTTGCCGGGGCTGGTGGCCGTCGGCCGCAAACGGCAGTCGGACCCCATCGAGGAGCCATACCTGGAAATCCGGTCCGACCGCGGTAAGCGGTTGGTCACGGCTGTGGAAGTCATCAGCGTGACGAACAAACGGGCCGGGCGAGAGGGGCGGGAATCGTATCAGCAGAAGCAGGAGGAATACTCGCTCGCCGGGGTGAATTTGGTGGAGATCGACTTGCTCCGCCGCGGCCCGCATGTGAGCGCGGTCCCGCTGGCGCGGCTGCGCCGCCGGGTGGGCGCGTTCGACTACCACATCAGCGTGCTGCTGGCGGGGAAGCCGCAGACGTACCACGCCGCCGGCATCCGGCTGACCGACCGCCTGCCGGCCATCGGCATCCCGCTCGACGTCGGGGCATCGCCGGTGACCATCGACCTTCAGCCGATGCTCGATACCGCTTACGACCGATCACGATACACCGAACTGTTCAGCTACCGCGAGCCGCCCGACCCGCCGCTGACGCCGGATCAGCAGGCGTGGGCCGCTGGCATCCTCAAGGAGAAGGGGCTGATCCCGTGAGCGAGGACGAGGCGTTCATCCGGAAGGTCGTGGACTCGCCCGGCGACGACCTGCCGCGGCTGGTGTACGCCGACTGGCTGTACGAACGCGACGACCCCCGCGGGGCGTACCTGCGGGCCGAAGTCGAGTGGGCGAAGACGAAGAGTGGTGGTCCGAAAAGCAAATCCTTTGCCGAGAAAAAACGCCTCGAAAGCGGCCTCCGACGCCGAGCTGCGCGGCTTGACGACCTCTGGGTTGCTCGTGTGAGTCGCACACCAATCGGTGTATGCATCCGAAATCGAATCTTCGCATTCACGGGCCCGCTCGTTACGTCGGCCGATATCCGGACACATGAGTCGGAAATTCCGGATTGCCCGAATGAATACCAAGCGTTCTTACTCAACTACAACGGCGGTCTGCTGACCGAATCGCGATCGGACTGCGAGGGGTTTGCTCGGCTTGGGACAAACGAGTTGGGGCATCGGTACAGCGAAACGGCGGACGCAAAGATTTCTGCACCAGATTCACTCCCGTCACTACAAGGGTTGGCTAGCGAACTCTGCCACCCCGATATCAGTTCCAATGCTTGGGGTGGCTCGTCAGACCCCATCTTCACCGACTGCATTCCAATCGGCTTCTCGCGGGCCGACTTCGGTGCATTCCATTACTTCCTCCTCAGACCTCGAAAGAAGGCGAAGAAGCGAATTCACGAAGTGATCTACTATCGCAATCCATGCGGGAGTGAATGGGATGGCATGGATGACGACGAGGCTGATGAGTACGCCGCGGCATTCGATGAGCAAGATCACGTTGAAGTAGTGGCGAGTACCTTTACGGATTTCCTGGAACAGCTCGACTATCCGGATCGACCTAAACTATTCCTACCCAGGCCTGATTGACCCATGAACAACACCCAATCCACCGAACTGATCTTCGAGATGTCCCGGCACGGGCGGCGGTGCCACCGGCTGCCGGCGTGCGACGTGCCGTCCAAGCCGGCCGCCGAGCTGCTGCCGAAGAAGTACCTGGCCGACCGCCCGCCGCCGCTGCCCGAGGTGGGCGAGATCGACCTGATCCGCCACTACATGAACCTGTCCGCCCGGAACATGAGCATCGACACCAACTTCTACCCGTTGGGGTCGTGCACCATGAAGTACAACCCGAAGCGGCACGAGCGGATCGCGGGCTTCCCTGGTTTTGCGAACCTGCACCCGCTGCAAGACGACGACACCACCCAGGGCATGCTCGAACTGCTGTACGGCATGCAGGAGTACCTGAAGGAGATCTCCGGGCTGCCGGCCATCAGCCTGCAACCGGCGGCGGGGGCGCAGGGCGAACTCACCGCCCTGTTCGTCGCCCACGCCTACTTCAAGGACAAGGGCCAGCACCACCGCACCAAGGTGCTGGTGCCGGACTCGGCGCACGGCACCAACCCGGCGAGCGCCGCCCTGGCCGGGTTCGAGACGGTGACGGTGAAGAGCGGGGCGGACGGGCTGGTGAACCTGGACGACCTGAAGGCGAAGCTGGGCGACGACACCGCCGTGTTCATGATCACCAACCCGAACACGCTCGGCCTGTTCGAGACGCAGATCAAAACGATCACCGATCTGGTGCATGCGAAGGGCGGGCTGATCTACCTGGACGGGGCGAACATGAACGCCATCCTCGGCATCACCCGGCCGGGCGACTTCGGCGCCGACATGCAGCACTACAACGTGCACAAGACGTTCACCGGCCCGCACGGCGGCGGCGGGCCGGGCAGCGGGCCGATCACCGTCCGCGACTTCCTCGCCCCGTACCTGCCGGCGCCCATCGTCCGGAAGGACGGCGAGCGGTTCCATCTCGACTTCGACATGCCAAAGTCGATCGGCCGCGTCCGCAGCTTCTTCGGCACCATCGGCATCCTGTTCCGCGGGTACTGCTACATCCGCACCCTCGGGCCGGATGGGCTGAAGGACGTGAGCGAACAAGCCGTGCTGAACGCCAACTACCTGCGGGCGCGGGTGAGCGAGGGGTTCGAGGTGCCGCACCCCGGCCCGTGCATGCACGAGTTCGTGGCGACGGCGCGGGCGTTGGTGCGGGAGAAGAAGGTGCGGGCGATGGACCTGGCCAAGCGGCTGCTCGACTACGGGTATCACGCGCCGACCGTGTACTTCCCGCTGGTGGTGCCCGAAGCGTTGATGATGGAGCCGACCGAGACCGAGAGCAAGGAGACGCTCGACGCCTTCGCCGACACCCTGCTGAAGATCAAGGGGGAAGACCCGGAGACGGTGCGGACAGCCCCGCACACGCACGTCATCAGCCGGGCGGACGAGGTGAAGGCGGCGAAGGAGCCGGTCCTGCGGTGGACGGCGAAGCACGCCCGGACCGGCCCGGCTGGGTCCGTCACCGGCGGCGCCGAGGTGGTGAAGCGGGAGTGGTGAGCCGAAGAGGTCAGTGATATGCGAGCCGGCGGGGTGAGCC
>CANJKY010000367.1 GCA_947474875.1 Gemmataceae bacterium | reverse complement strand
CGCGCTCCCCGTTGGGTCGCGGCTACGGGCAAATTTCCCCCACTTCCGCTCAAGTTCGCCGGAACTGCTCTGGCGTCGGCCGCGGCCGGATGGTATCCGCCCGCCGGGGAAATGACACTCTTCGACCGAACCGTTTCGTCTCACGAAGGGGGCGCCATGCGCAAGGGCCTGGTGCTGGGGGCGTGTGTGGGCGGGCTGATTTCCGCGGCGTTCTGCCAGCCGGCGGGGGCGCAGTTCGCGTCCGATCGAAACACCCCGCCGCCGGCGTTCGGCGGGGCCGCCCCGCCGGCCACCACCCCGCCGAAGTCGCCGGCGAACGTGCCCCAGTTGCCCGGCGGGCTCCAGCCGGCCAGCTATTCCGCCCCGGCGGCGTCGGGGCCGGCCGGCAAGATGCTGCCGAACGGGTTCACCCTGCCCGACCCGACCCGCCGCGAACCGCTCGCCCCGGTGCCCACCACCATCGACGAGACGGCCGGCCCGCACGCGTGGGCGGTGAAAACGGCGCACGGCCCGTGGATGATCGCGGTCAAGAGTTACGCCGGGCCGGGGTCGCGGCAACTGGCCGAGAAGCTGGCCGACGACATCCGCAAGACGCACCGCACGGCCGCCTACCTGTACGAGCGGAACGGGGAGGAGCGGCGGGCGGAACTGGCCAAGATCGAGGCCATCCGCAAGGCGGAGAACGACAAGGCCCAGGTGCAGTTCCGGGTGATGGAGCAGGCGAAGCGGGACGCGGCGGCGAGCGGGTCGGTGTTCGTCGGCGACGCGGTGAAGATCAAGGTGCCCAAGCCGTACCACGAGACGCCGGAGCAGTGGGCGGTGCTGATCGGCGGGTTCCCGGACATGGACACCGCCCGCAAGGCGCTGGACGTGGTGAAGAAACTGCCCGCGCCGAAAGACCAGTCGCTGATGGACACCGAGCTGATCGGGGGGGAGGTGAAGGACCCGAAGTCGGGCAAGACGGAGTGGAAGTCGGCGGTCAACCACGTCAACCCGTACCCGCTGGCGATGGTGGTGCCGAACCCGACCGACGCCAAGGGGCGGCTGGACGACAAGGGCAAGCTGGAGCCGTTCGTGGTGAAGCTGAACGAGGGGGTGGAGCACGGCCTGCTGACCGTCAAGAAGCCGTGGACGCTGCTGGTGAAGTCGTACTCCGGGCTGTCCCGGACGACCGGGCAGGGGGGCGGCGGGAGCGTGTTCGGCAAGGGCGGGCCGGACAAGAACGCGGCGGACGCGCTGCGGGCGACGGCGGCCGAGGCGGAACTGCTGGTGAAGGCGCTGCGGCACCCGGAGTTCAAGCCGCGGAGCTACGAGGCGTTCGTGCTGCACCACCGCACCGGTAGCCTGGTGACGGTCGGCCAGTTCGACGCCCCGGACGACCCGGTGATGCTGCAGATGGCCGAGGAGCTGAAGGGCCTCACCTTCACCCCGATGGACAAGGACCAGAAGCCGCTGACCGGGCCGGACGGCCGCCCGCAGGTGCTCCGCCTGCTGGACGGCGCCGGCGCGTTCCCGGTGCCGAAGTACTGACGGCGAGCGGGGGGCGTCAGCGGTTGTGGTTCGGCTAGAGACCTCACCCCCCCGGCCCCCTCCCCGAGCCGGAGAGGGGGTGTTCAAACGGGATGCGCATCGGTGTCGCCGCCGCGAGCCTGCGAGCGGGGTAGCTGGCTCCGCTCGCAAGCTCGCGGCGACGACGGGCACCACGTTCCTCGCTTGAACACCCCCTCTCCGGCTCGGAGAGGGGGTCGGGGGGTGAGGTCTTCTTCTGCCCGCCCGCTCCGTACAACACCCGCAACCCGCCCGCCTGGGCGGGTTGCTTCCATTCCGGAACCCGCCATGCGCCCCGCCTTCGGCCCGTCCGCCCCGCTCACCCCGGCCCTGTACCCGTCGGCCGTGTACGCCATCCCGGACCTGGACGCGCTCGACGACATCTACGAGAAACGCGCCCCCGGGTTCATCTACGCCCGCGACGGCCACCCGAACGCCACCTCTCTGGCCGCCGCCATCAACACGCTGCACGCCGCGGCGTGGGGTGTCGTCACCGGGTCGGGCATGGGGGCCATCTCCGCCGCCGTCCTGCCGCTGGTCGGGCAGGGCGAGCGGATCGTCGCCGCCGACAACCTGTACGGCAAGTCGGCCAAGCTGTGCCGCGAGCTGGCCCGGTTCGGCGTGACCACCGAGTTCGTCAACCCGTGTGACCCGGCGGCGGTCGAGGCCGCACTGGCCCGCGGGGCGAAGGCGGTGCTGGTGGAGACCATCTCCAACCCGCTGTGCCGGGTGTGCGACCTGTCGGCGGTGGCCGCCCTCACCCGCCGGCACGGGGCGAAGCTGATCGTGGACAACACGTTCGCCACCCCGGTGCTGTGCCGCCCGCTGGACCTCGGCGCCGACCTGGTGATGGAGTCGCTGACCAAGATGATCGGCGGGCACTCGGACGTGACCCTCGGCTACCTCGGCGGCAGTGACACCGCGTTGTCAGTGGCGGCCGAGTCGGCCGTCAGCACGTTCGGGTTGGCCGCCAACCCGTTTGACTGTTGGCTGACCGAGCGGAGTCTGGACACGCTCGACCTGCGGATGCGGGCGGCGACGGCGAACGCGGCGGCGGTGGCAGAGTGGCTCGGCGCCGAACCAGCGGTGAAGCGGGTGGTGTACCCCGGGCGGGCGGATCACCCGGACCACGCGCTGGCGAAGCGGCAATTTCCAGGCGGATTCGGGCACATGCTGTGTTTCGAACTGGCCGACCGCGAGGCGGTGAACCGGTTCATGCGTGGTGCGACGCAAGTGCCGTTCGCGCCGTCACTTGGGCACGCCCTCACCACAATCAGCTACCCGGACGGCACGTCGCACCGGTTCGAGCCGACGGAAGCGAAGCGGCGACAAGGGATTACACCCGGCCTCGTAAGGTTGAGCGTGGGGTGCGAACCTGGTCAGGCGCTCAGGCAGAAACTGACCGAAGGGCTGGCTGCGGTGTGATTTACGTCATTTCGATCGTGCGACCAGTGCGGTTCGACTCGTAGATGGCGTTGATCAGATCGACCGCCTTCTTCCCCTCGCGGCCGTCCACCTTCGGCGGACGGTTGCCGCGGATCGCCGCGACGAAGTCGGCCAGTTGGCGGCGGTGTCCCTCATGGCTGATGGCCTTCGGGTCAGCCGCTCCGCCGCTCGCCCCGACCTTCGCCGCAAACCGTTGCCGCGTCTGCTGATCGGCTTCCGTTTCTGGGGTGAAATCCCACTTCAGCACGTCGTCCTGCTCGATCACCACCGACCCCTGATCCCCGTGAACGGCGATCGTCTTCGGGTAGCCGGGGTGAACGCTGGTGGTCGCCTGGATGACCCCGAGCGCCCCGCTCTTGAACCGCAGTACCGCCACTGCCGTGTCTTCCACCTCGATCCGCTCGTGCGCCAGCGTCGCCGTAAACCCGCTCACCGCAACGACATCGCCCATCACCCATAGCAGCAAATCGACGTTGTGGATGGCCTGGTTCATGAGCGATCCGCCGCCGTCCAGTGCCTGCGTACCCTTCCACCCGCCCTCGTCGTAATAGGCCTGGGACCGCCACCACTTGCAGGTGGTTTCGCCGAGGGTCAGCCGGCCGAACCGTCCGGCGTCCACTGCGGCCTTCAAGGCGGTGTTCGCGTCCCCGAACCGGGACGGGAAGATGGTGCAGATCTTCACACCGAAATCGTTACACGCCTTGATGATGCGTTCGCACCGCTCGCCGGTGATCTCCAACGGCTTCTCGACGACAACATGTTTGCCCGCCGCCGCGGCGACCATCGCCGGCTCCAGGTGCGCCCCACTCGGCGTGGTGATGACCACGGCGTCCACACCCGGCGCTTTCACCGCCTCTTCGACGGTGGCGAACACCGGGCACGGCGGGGTGTTCGTCTCGGTCAGTAAAGCTTTGGCATTGGACGGGTTGCGGGAGACGAGTGCGGCAATACGGGTGCCGGGGATCTCGGCCAGCGCGCGGGCGTGGAACCGGGCGATCATCCCACAGCCGACGATGGCAAATCCCAGTGGCGTAGTCATTTGCGTCTCACTTGGGTAGCTTGGCCATCAGGTTGGCGGTTTCGACCGCCGTCACCGCCGCCTCGAACCCCTTGTTCCCGGCCTTCGCCCCGGCGCGATGTACGGCTTGTTCCAGGGTGTCGCACGTCAGCACCCCGAAGATGACCGGCACCCCGCTGTTCATAGCAGCAGTCATGATCCCGCTGGTGGCGGCCCCGGCGACGTGGTCGTAGTGGTCGGTGTCCCCGCGGATGACGCACCCTAAACAGATGACAGCGGCGTACTTACCGCTCTTGGCCAGCCGCTGGGCCACCACCGGGATCTCGAACGACCCGGGCACGCGGACCACGTCGGCGGCGTCTGCCGGCACGCCGTGCCGGGCGAGGGCATCGAGTGCGCCGTCGGTCAGTTGGTCCACGATGAACGAGTTGAACCGGGCGGCGACGACGGCGAACCGACCGGCCGGCGGGCTGAAATCACCTTCGTACTGCATGAGTTTGCACCGTGCGGGGTTAAGTGAGTTGTACGCGGTGAGGCAACCGCCGGCTCTTGACTTTGAATGTAGTTGTATGTACAAATAGTGTCAGAGGTGATGTCATGACGGCCCCGACGCACGTGCGACAAATGGCCCGCGAGTGCATCGCCGTACGGGTACGTCTACTAAATCGCCTGATTACAAAGGTTTGCGACGACGGACTGCGGCCGTTCGGCGTGCGGGTGGCCCAGGTGAACATTCTTGTGGCGGTGGCGCACGACGGGCCGATCACTCCGAACGAAGTAGCGAAACGGCTAGTGCTAGATAAGTCCACGCTGAGCCGCGACGCGGACAAGTTGATCGCGAGCGGCTGGCTGGCGACCGATCCGTCAGACGACGGGCGGAGCCACACGCTCCGCATCACCCCGGCCGGGTTGGAACTGCTGGATCGGATTCACCCGGTGTGGGTGGCCGGGCAGAAGAAACTGGCAGCCATTCTGGGAGCGGGCACAGTGGGGGCGATTGGCGGGACTGTGAACGACCTGTGGGCGAAGATGGGGTGAACAACAGGCGGCCGACCACGGCCGCTTCCTTCAGACCATT
>CANJKY010000366.1 GCA_947474875.1 Gemmataceae bacterium | reverse complement strand
CTGGCCCGGCCGGGCTGAGCCGCACCCGCTCCGGGTTCAGGACGGTGTCCGGCGGGGCGTCGGTGGCGGCCGGCGGCGGCGGCTCGACGCAACACGGGGCGGAGCCGAACACGCCGGTCGGTTCGCCATCCGGGTGCGGGACGGTGAGCCGGGTGAGGCAGTTCGGGCAGGCGGTCTTGTGGCCGGCCCGGTCGGCCGGGGCGAGCAGTGTGTGCGAGCAGGCCGGGCAGGGGTAGGCGAACATGCGGGGGATGCACTCCGGCGGACGCCGAACCGTAGGTCGGGTTCAGTCCGCGTGCAACTTTCTCAGCCGGGGCGACAGCCGGAGCACGCACTGTACCCGCACGAACTCCCGCAGCCAGTCGGCGACCACCGCCGCCCGGTGGTCGCCCGCGGCGGTCGGTTCCAACTCGCGGCCGAGCTTCCCGTCCACCGCCGACACCATCCGCCGGTAGTCGGCCGCCGTCCGCTCGCCGTACCGCGCCACCTCGTGCCCGTCCTCGCTGAAGAACACCGCCACCGGCACCCGGTTGCCGCCGTTGATCCGCAGCTCGGCCTGGGCGTCCGGGTGGGCGTCGCGGTCCAGGTAGCGAACGTCCAGCACCGGGGCGACCTCGGCGAACCGCTCGAAGATGGGGCAGTTGTTCGCGCAGTCCCCGCACCACGCCCCGGACAGCACCAGCACGTTGGTGCGGCGGGTGAACGCGGCCAGCACCGCCCGCTGGTCGTCGGTGAGGGCGACGGCGGCGCGGACGGCGTCCCACCGCTGGCGGTCGGCCGGGGTGCCGAACTGCGACAGGAACTCGGCGTAGGGCAGGGCGGCGTCGAACAGGGTGAACGGGAGCATCGGGAACTCCGAAGTAAGAGGCGATTCTGTAGGGTGGGTCCGGTCCGGTGAGGACCGTGACCCACGGACTTCCGACGTGGGTCACGGTCCGCACCGGACCGGACCCACCCTACAAATCTACGCGCGGCTACCCATCTTACTTCTTCTCGATCACCTCCAGCTTGATGTCCTTGAACCGCACTTCCGTCGGCCCGCCGGAGTGCACCTGGAAGGCGATCAGCCCGCGGCGGGCGAGCAGGTCGTCGTTGTGGTAGTCGCAGCACACGTTGCCGTTGATGGTGATCCGCACGTTCCCGCCCCACGCCTCCACCACGTACTCGTTCCAGTCGTTCGCCTTCACGTACTTCTCCCCGCCCTCCTTCACCAGCAGGCCGCGGGCGCTCTCCTCGTACAGCTTGCCCCACCACCCCTTGCCGATGTCCGCCTGGGCGCCCCGCATCTCCCCGCCCTCGATCGGCACGCTGCGGAACTGGATGCCGCTGTTCGCCTCGTTCGGCGTCAGCTTCACCTTCACGCTCAGCTTGAAGTCGGTCACGTCCATGGTGGATTTCAGGAACGTGTTGTTCTTCAGCCCCTTCGCCGTCTTGCCGACGATCTCGCCGTTCTCCACGCTCCACACGTCCTTGTCCCCGTCCCAGCCGGTCAGGTCTTTGCCGTTGAAGAAGTCCTTCACGTTCTCGGCGGTCGCCAGCGTGGGCACCTGCTGGGTGTGTTTCAGGTAGGCGATCAGGTTGCGGATCTGCGGCTCGGTCGCCTGCTTGGTCAGGTCGTCCGGCATCATCGACAACTCGGACGGCGTCCGCTTGTCCACGTCCTTCACCGGGATGGTGAGCGTCTCGTTCGCCGTCACCACCGTGAGCGTGGCCGCCGTCTCCTCCTTGATGATGCCCGTCACCACCCGCCCGTCGGCCAGGTCGATCTTGGTCGCCGCGTACTCCTTCGGGATGACCGCCGACGGGTCGAAGATGTTTTCCAGCAGGTAGTTCAGGTCGGCGCGGTTCGCCCCGGTGATCTCCGGGCCGACCTTCGCCCCGACGCCGTACAGCGTGTGGCACTGGGCGCACACCTTGTTGAACACCGCCCGGCCTGCCCCCAGGTCGGCCTTCTCCAGCACGGCCGGGGTCATCTTTCGGGACCAATCGGCGATCAGCTTCTTGCGGTCCGCCGGGGTGTCGCGGACGACGCCCCACACCGCCGCGATCTGCTTGCTCACCGCCTCGTCGTTCAGGTTGCGAAGCTGGCGGACGATCTCGGCCGGGATGTCCGTGCTCGGGAGCTTCTTCGCCCCCACCGCCGCCAGCAACTCCTTGGCGAACGCCGCCCGCGAGGCGAGCGTGGCGACGGCGTCGCGCTTTTCAACCGGGGTGAACGACGGGTACGCGGAGAGCAGGGCGGCCGGGGTCTTGGGGTCGTCGAACGCGGCCAGCCCGCGGACGGCGGCGGACCGCACGGCTGGGTCGGCCAGCAGGCCTTGTAGCACCGCCGGCAGTTGCTTGTCCCGCACGTCCAGCAGCGCCGCCAGCGCGGCTTGCCGGGCCGGGGTCGCTGCCGTCGCATCCGTGAGCGTCTTGCGGAGCGAGTCCATCGCCGCCGCGTCACCGAACGTGACCGCCAGCGACAGCGCTGTCTGCCGCACCTCGGCGTTGTCGCTCTGCTTCAGCTTGGCGTAGGCGTCAGCCCACCCCTTCGGGGCGTCGGCCGTCCGCTTGCCCTTCACGAACTCCCGGAGACCACGGAGCAGGGCGGTTTGGTGTTCCCCCGTTTCTGCTTCGCTCAGCGCCTTCACGAGGACGGCTGCCGCTTCCGGCGTACCGATGGAACCTACCCGACGTGCGGTGTTGGCAAATAGCTGTGGAATTTCTGACGTCTTGGTGGACCACAGCATGTCCGCCGGACTTTCTTCAACGAGCGGTTCGATGGCGTACCAGTACAGCCAGGGCAGGACCGGGTCCAACGCTTGCGATCTCTTGGGGTCTTGGTGCTTGTCCTTCGTGAGGACATGAAGAGGCGCGAACCTCTCGGCAACTGGCCGCTGCATCAACGCCGAAACGACGTGTCGGCGCTCGATCGGGCCAAGAACGTTAAGTGTCGTGCCAGCGGCAGTGAAGGACGGGCCTTTCTCCGGCCAGATGCCCCCGGTGATTGCGAAGTTGAACGCCCAGCCTGTGACGTATGGGTTATTTGAGTCCCGAAGTTGCTTAAAGGTGTCCGCGTCGAATCCGGTCGTGGTGTACAGCGCCCACAGCCCACGGAGTTGCTTGGCCGGGTCCTTATGCTTCGTCGCCAGTTCCTTGAGCGCCGTCGCCACCTCCGCGGTCGCCTTCTTTTCGCCGCCGTACCGCTCCTGCAGAATCCGCCGGGCGTGGCGGGACATCCATTCGTTGTCGCTCGGCACCAGCTTCACCAGTTCCGCGTCGGACAGTTTTTGCAGGTCCAGGTTCCGCACCGGCTTGGTGTCCTTGTGGCTGATCTTGAACAGCCGGCCGTTGGTGCGGTCCCACACCTCCTGCGGGGTGTGGCACACCTGCTTGTCGCTCCAGTCGCAGAAGTACACGTTCCCGTCCGGCCCGGTGTGGATGGCCACGATGATGCAGAACCGGTCGTTGCTCAGCAGGAAGTCCGGGTTGCGGTCGCCCTCGTAGCTGCTGCCCTTCGGGGTGATCACGTCCACGTTGATGCGGTGGCCGTGGATGTTGCCCATGAACAGCTTGCCGTGGTACTCCTTCGGCCACGTCCCGCCCTGGTAGCAGATCAGACCGCTGTGCGCGTGCCCGCCGCCGGCGCTGTCCGACCGGTTGTTCCCGCCGTGCGGGGTGTCGCCGACGTAGTGCCGGTGCTTGGCGATGGTCTTGATGTCGTCGTAGGTGTACGGGTTGAAGTGCTGCCCGCCCTGCCGCTCGTACCGCCCGCCCTGCACCATGTGCCACAGGTGCGGGATGACGCACGCCTCGATGAAGAAGTCGCCGTACTGGTTGTAGTCCAGTCCCCACGGGTTGCTGGTGCCGTGGCTGAACACCTCGAACACGTGCTTCGTCGGGTGGTACCGCCAGATGCCGGCGTTGATCGGGGTGCGGTCTTTGTCCGGGGTGCCCGGCTTACCGACGCGGCTGTGGGTGAACACCCCGTGGCACCCGTACAGCCAGCCGTCCGGCCCCCACACGAAGCTGTTCAGCGTCTCGTGCGTGTCCTGCATGCCCCACCCGTCGAGCAGGATCTTCGGCTCCCCCGCCTTGTCGTTCTCGCCGATCGGGATGAACATCAGGTACGGTGCCGCCCCCACCCACAGCCCGCCGAACCCGTACTCGATGCCGGACACCAGGTTCAGCCCCTCCAGGAACACCGTCTTCTTGTCGAACTTGCCGTCCCCGTCGGTGTCCTCGAAGATCAGGATCTTGTCCCCCTCCTTGCGGCGGTTCTCCGGCAGCAGCGGGCCGTCGAACGGCTTCCGCTTCGGGTAGCAGTACGCCTCCACCACCCACACCCGCCCGCGGTCGTCGAAGCAGAAGGCGATCGGCTGGTGCAGGTCGGGCTCGCCGGCGAACAGCGACACGTTGAACCCCGGCGGCACGGTCATGTTCTTGGCCGCGTCTTCCGGCTTCTGCCCGCTGAACTTGTAGTCGTCCGCCTTGGTCACCGCCCGCGGGGCGACCTTCGGCTTCTCGCTGTGGAACCGGAAGTCGTCGAAGTTGACGTGCCCCCAGTGGCCGGTGTGCTTGTCCACGATGCGGACGAAGATGTCCTTGCCGGCCAGCTTCGTCAGATCGACCGCCACCCGGCTGAGCGACTCGGACTCGGTGCCGGCGGCGCGGAACACCACCTCCTTCGTCGCCGCGTCCACCACCTCCACGCACGTCTCCTTCTCGTATGGCCCGCCGCCGATCAGGAACGTGGCCCACGGGTGCGTCACCTTGAACGCCGCGCTGGTGAGCGTGCCGGTCGGCTTGTCGCCCTTCTTCTCGTACCCGCCGATCCAGAACTGCCCCTGGTGCAGGCTCCGCATGTCGCTCCGGCGGGGGAACACGGTGTCCCCTTTGATCGGCTGGTCCTTGAACGCCTCGCCGTCGGCCGTCCAGTCCTTCAGCGTGCCGGTCTCGAAATCCAGGTTGAGCGGCTTGCCGTCGGCCCCGAGCGGGAGGACGCCTTCGGGCGGGGTTTTCGCCACCGGGTCGGAGGCGGGGGCGAACAGCGCGACGGAGAGGAGGAGTGCGTGCATCGGGTGATCAGAAGAGGGAGGGCGGGGAGAGGG
>CANJKY010000365.1 GCA_947474875.1 Gemmataceae bacterium | reverse complement strand
TGATGATCGACGTGAGCAACAAGGACGCGAAGGACACGCTACTGGACGCCCTCCGCAAGCAGAAGAAGGACGCCGAAGCCGACAAGATCGAGAAGCGGTACGAGAAGTGAGGACAATTCCGAATGCCGCGGGATGGCCATCCCGCGGCTTTGTTTGAACCCGCCGCGTTTCCCGTTCGTATCACCGTTGAGCGTTGGCCTGACCCCGGCGGGGGTGCTAGGCTAACCCGGTATGTCGATGACTCTCAGCCAGTTGCAGCAGCGGATCAAGGACCTGTACGGGGCGAAAGACGCGGCCCGCGGCGTCGAAGGAACCTTCATGTGGTTCATGGAGGAGGTGGGCGAGTTGTCGGCGGCGCTGAGGAACGGGTCGGCCGAAGAGCGGGTGCTGGAGTTCGCCGACGTGCTGGCCTGGCTGGTGACGCTGGCCAACTGCACCGGGGTGGATTTGGACGAGGCTGTGCGGCGGAAGTACGGCGGCGGGTGCCCCGGCTGCGGGAAGACGCCGTGCGAGTGCGGGACGAAAGACAAGCCCTAAGTTGGGGGTTTCATGCGTTCGACGCTGTTGCGGATCGCCCTGGTCGCCATCGCGTTCGCCGCCGGCCCCGCCGCGTTCGCCCAGTTCGGCTTCCGCCCGAAGGTGAAGATCGACAACCCCCGCGTCGGGTTTCGCCCGGCCGGCGGGAACGAGCGGGCGGACGGCGGGCTGCCGCAGTTCGTGTCCAAATCCGGCATGTGGGCGCCGGTGTCGTTCACCCTGGAGATGCTCGGCGACACCGACCGCGGGATGCGGGTGGAGGTGTCCACCAACGACGGCGACGGGTTCCGCACCGTGCTGACGGTGCCGGTCGCCCGCAAGCGGGACACGAAGGCCGGCGAGCCGCCGCGGGTGGCCGGGGAGAGGATCGAGCCGACCGAGTTCGTCCAATCGGTGTACGCCCGGGTGAGCGGGATGGCCGAGTCGGTGAAGTTGCAAATCCGCTCGGACGACGACGACAACGTCTCTCTTTCCGACCCGATTCAGGTCGAATCCATCCGCCCCCGAACCACCTCCGCTTATGTCGTCCTGTCGCTCGGCGCGTCGGTACCCGGTTTCAGTTTCAAGCCGCCGGCGAACCACCCGGCCGGCGTCCCCTACCTGAACAACGGGCGGGTGGAGCTGGCGAAGATCGAGTCGGTGCAAGAGATGCCCGACCAGTGGTTCGGGTACGACGGGGCGGACCTGGTGGTGATCGGCACCGGGCGGGCCGACAAGCAGTTCGTGGCCGACCTGTTCGCCGGCAACACGGCGACGGCGAACAAGAAGCGGTGGGCGCTGTTCGAGTGGGTCCGCCGCGGCGGCAACCTGCTGCTGTCCGTCGGCGAGAAGGCGGACGAGGTACGGGCGTCGAAGGCGTTCGACGAAGTCCTGCCGGTGTCGGTCGGCCAGGCCACCCGTGTGCCGGTGCTGAAGAGCAAGCAGTTCGGCACCAGCCAGTTCGAGGCACTCAACCTGAAGTTCGCGGCCAAGAAGCCGGGCGAGCCGGCCGACCCGTTCCCGGTGGCCGCCCTCACCGCCCGCGCCGGCCGTCAGCCGACCACCCTGCTCACCGATGACACCGGCAAGCGGACGCTGGTCGCCCAGTCCCCGCTCGGCCTCGGCCGCATCACCGTCGTCGGGTTCGACCTGGACCGCTCGCCGTTCGCCGACGACCAACAGCGGTACGACTTCTGGGAGTGGCTGGTGAGGGCGTCGGGCGGCGGCCGGGCGATCGAACAGCCGGCCAAACAGAAGAACAAGAACGACACTAATTACAGCGGGTTCACCGGCCCGGTGGAGGACGGGGCGGCGACCGCCATCCGCTCGAACATCGACTCGTTCGAGGGGGTGCCGGTCATCTCGTTCGGCTGGGTGGCGCTGTTCATCCTCGGGTACACCCTGCTCATCGGCCCGGTCGAGTACATCTTCCTGAAGAAGGTGCTCGGGCGGCTGGAGCTGACGTGGGTGACGTTCCCGCTGATCGTGCTGACGGTGAGCGCGGCGGCGTACTTCACCGCCTACGCGGTGAAGGGCAAGGACCTGCGGGTGAACAAGATCGACGTGATCGACATCGACCCGCGGGACGAGGGGCGGGTGTACGGCCGCACCTGGTTCACCATCTTCAGCCCGCGGATCGACAGCTACGCCGTCGGCGTGCAGGCGAAGGACAACTGGGCGGTGCCCCCGCCCACCGGCCCGAACCCGGCCACCCTGGTGGACTGGTTCGGCGGCACCGGGTCCGGCGGTCTGGGCGGGTCGGCCCGCACGTACCAGTACAAGTTCGACCCGCTGACCGATGAAGGGCGGCCGACCGGCCCGGCGAACGGGCTGGTGGGCGTGCCCATCCAGGTGTGGTCCACCAAGGCGTTCACCGCCAACTGGTCGGCCTTGCCGGCCGGCCCGCTGCCGCCGGTGGTGTCCACCGTCACCCGCCTGCCGGCCGGCGACGACGTGGGCGGCACCCTCACGGTGAACCTGCCGCTCAAGCTGGTGGAGAAGGCGTATGTGGTGTACCGCAAGCGGGTGTACGAGCTGGATAGCGGCATCGCCACCGGCCTGCCGGTGCGGATCAACACCGCCGCCACCCCGCTGAGCAACGACCAACTGCCGTTCCAGGCGGACAGCCGGTTCCAGGCCAGCGACAGCGGGAGCGAGTTCGGGTTCGGCGGGCCGGGGGTGCGGCGGGGGCGGGGGTACACCCAACAGGCGACGCCGACGGCCGCCGGCGAACTCGGGCTGTGGGGTCTGCTGTTTCACGAGGAGGCGATGAAGGGGCTGGAGTTGCAGAACTCCACCCTCCGCGGGCTGGACCAGTCGTGGCGGCTGAGCGAGAAGAACGACGGCGAGCTGATCCTGCTCATCAAGCTGAAGCGGGAGACCGGCACCGCCGAGCTGATGATGACCGCCCCCGAAAGCGCCTGCCCGACCCAGCTATGGCTGACCGCCCTGCCCGGCAGCGGCCCGCGGGCCGCCGTGCCCGGTCTGCTGCAACAGGACACCTACATCCGCGTGTTCGTGCCGGTGAAGCCGGCCGGCGCGAAGTGACCCCCACAGGTTCCCCATGATCGAGTGCCGCGACCTGACCAAGAAGTACGGCGACCTGTACGCCCTCGACCGGCTCACCCTGAAGCTGGAGCAGGGGGACGTGTTCGGGTTCATCGGCCCGAACGGGGCGGGCAAGACCACCACCATGCGGATCCTGGCGACGCTGCTCAACCCCAGTTGGGGGGAGGCGAGCGTGTGCGGGCACAGCATCTACACCGGGTCGAAGGAGATCCGCCGCAGCATCGGGTACATGCCGGACTTCTTCGGCGTGTACGACGACATGAAGGTGATCGAGTACCTGGAGTTCTTCGCCGCCGCCTACCGCATCAAGGGGCCGGAGCGGCGGAAGAAGTGCGACCAGGTGCTCGAACTGGTGGACCTGGGGTACAAGCGGGACGCGCTCGTGACGAGCCTGTCCCGCGGGATGACGCAGCGGCTCGGGCTGGCCCGTGTGCTGCTGCACGAGCCGCAGGTGCTGCTGCTGGACGAACCCGCCTCCGGCCTGGACCCGCGGGCGCGGATCGAGATGCGGGAGCTGATCAAGGAGCTACGGGGGATGAACAAGACGATCATGGTGTCGTCGCACATCCTGCCGGAGCTGGCCGACATCTGCAACAAGATCGGCATCATCGAGCGGGGCAAGCTGCTGTTCAACGGCACCACCGAGGAGGCGATCAAGCAGGTGCGGCAGAAACACACGTTCGTGGTGTCGGTGGCGAACGACCAGAACGACCTGGCGGCCAAGACCATCGGGGCGTTCCCCGAAGTGGAGATGGTGGAGTTGTCGAAGGACGGCCAGTCGGTGAAGGTGACCCTCCGCGGCGGCGAGGAGGAGGGGTCGTTCATCCCCGAGCGGCTGATCGCCCAGAAGTTCAAACTGCGGGCGTTCAAGGAGGAGGAGATCGACCTGGAAGACGTGTTCATGGGCATCACGAAGGGCATCACCAACTAGCCGCGGTCATCAGTCATTAGTCACTGGTCAGCAGTGAATCAGGCCAGTGTTTCGCGTACCGCTCCGTCCTAATGACTAATGACGGGTGACTAATGACTCAGAAGATCGTCTGTGGCAACTGCGGGGGGAAGGTGCCGCTGCCGGCCGGGTACTCGAAGGCCAAGATCCGCTGTGGGAACTGCGGGTACTACGCCGAGGTGCCGGCCGACCAGCGGTCGGCCGCCCCGCCGGACGACGAACCCGCCCCGCCTTCGCCCAAGAAAGTCGCCCCCAAATCGCCGCCGACTCCGCCCAACCCGGTCACCGACCGCCCCCGGAAGAAGAAGGCCAAGCTGGACGACCCGCCGGCCAAGCCGGTCGTCCGCCCGCGGGCCGACCCGCGAGACACCCGCCCGGAGTTCGTCGGCGAGGAGGGCGCCGGCCGCCCGCTCATCGAGGGCAACCAGGACGAGGACGACGCCAGTCCGTACACGGTCCACGGCAGCGGGCTGAAGGACTGCCCGCACTGCCGCGGGCAACTGCCGCTGGATGCGACATTCTGCGTCCACTGCGGGGAGAGTCTGGACGAGGAGAACACCCGGCCGGGCAAGGCGAAGCGGACGTACACCGAGATCGACGAGACGTTCGTGGAGGGGTGGTCACTCACCACCCGCGGTGTGATCTTCGGCATCGCCCAGGTGGTGAACGTGTTCGTCGTCATGGCCGGGATGGCGGCCGGGTCGCTGGACAAGCAAGAGGGGGAGAGCAAGTTCGACCCGGTGTCGCTCGGCACGGTGGCGGTGGTGTCGCTGTTCCACACCGCCCTCCAGGCGTTCATCATCGGCACGTTCGACACGTTCACCGTGCGGCGGACGGACCGCGGGCAGGCGACGCTCATCCGCAACCGGCGGATCGCGTTCATCCCCTTGCAGCAGGAGAAGCTGAAGTGGAAGAAGAGTGCCGGGGTGGGGCGACTGGCCACCCACGCCGGCGACGTGTTCGCCTGGGTCACCGCTGCCTACCTGTTCTTCTGCCTGTTCTGCCTGCCCGGCATCCTGTTCTGGTGGTTCGTGCTCAAGCCGGACCGGTACGACGTGGTGCTGTGCGATCTGTACGGCGGGAT
>CANJKY010000364.1 GCA_947474875.1 Gemmataceae bacterium | reverse complement strand
TGGGCGGGGTGATCCGCGACGTGCTCGGCACCGGGCTGGGCGGCAAGCCGGTGTGCAACACCGACGTGTTCTGCTTCGCCCGCCCGGACTACCCGCCGGACCAACTGCCGGCGGGCGTGCTGCACCCGCGGCGGGTGATGAACGGCGTGGTGGCCGGGGTGCGGGACTACGGCAACCGCATGGGCATCCCCACGGTGAACGGGGCGATCCTGTTCGACGACCGCTACCTGGCGAACCCGCTGGTGTTCTGCGGCACGGTCGGCATGATCCCGGTGGGGATGGAGTTCAAAGCCGCCGCCGCCGGCGACCTGATCGTGGCCGTCGGCGGGCGGACCGGGCGGGACGGCATCCACGGGGCGACGTTCTCGTCCGAGGGGCTGCACGACGAGTCGGAGAAGGTGAGCGGCGGGGCGGTGCAGATCGGCAACGCCATCGCCGAGAAGAAGGTACTGGACGTGATCCTGCAAGCGCGGGACCGCGGGCTGTACCGGGCGATCACCGACTGCGGGGCCGGCGGGTTCAGCAGCGCCGTCGGCGAGATGGGGGCCGACCTCGGGGCGGTGGTCGATCTGGACAAGGCCCCGCTCAAGTACGACGGGCTGAGCTACACCGAGATCTGGATCAGCGAATCGCAGGAGCGGATGGTGCTGGCCGTGCCGCCGGACAAGTGGGCGGCGTTCGAGAAGCTGGCCGCGGGCGAGGGCGTGGAGGCGGCGGTGCTGGGCACGTTCGAGGCCACCGGCCGGCTGAAACTGCGCTACAAGGGGCAGACAGTGGCCGACCTGAGCATGCACTTCCTGCATGATGGCCGGCCGGAGATCGTGCGGAGCGCGGAGTGGACCGCCCCGCCGTTCGTCGAGTCGTCCGGCTACGAGGGGATGAACGCCCAGGACGCTCTGCTCAAAATCCTCGGCACGTACTCCGTCTGTTCCAAAGAGTGGGTGATCCGCCAGTACGACCACGAGGTGCAGGGCGGGAGCGTGGTCAAGCCGCTGGTCGGGGTGCGGAACGACGGGCCGAGCGATGCGGCGGTGGTGATGCCAGTCCTCGGCTCGGTCGTCGGGTTCGCCGTCAGTAGCGGGCTGAACCCGCGGTACGCCGACCTGGATCCGTACTGCGGGGCGGCGGCGGCTATTGACGAGGCGGTGCGGAACGTGGTGGCGGTCGGCGGCGACCCGGCCCGCACGGCGATCCTCGACAACTTCTGCTGGGGGAACGTGACCGACCCGGCCATGCTCGGGGCGCTCGTCCGCACCGCCGAGGCGTGCCGCGACGTGGCGATCGCGTTCGGCACCCCGTTCGTGTCCGGCAAGGACAGCCTGAACAACTCGTTCGTGGCAAAAGACGGCACGAAGATTTCCATCCCACACACACTGCTGGTGTCGGCCCTGGCCCACGTGCATGACGTGAGTCGGTGCGTGACGATGGACCTGAAAGAGCCGGGCAACGACCTGTATGTGGTGGGGGTGACGAGGGAGGAACTCGGCGGGTCGCACCTGCACTTGGTGACGGGGCAGGGCGTGGGCACCCCGCCGGCGGTCGATCTGGCCCAGGCGCCGAAGGTGTTCGCGGCGGTTCACCGGGCGATCACTGGCGGGCTGGTGCGGGCGTGCCACGACTGCAGCGAGGGCGGGCTGGCGGTGGCGGTGGCGGAGATGGCGTTCGCCGGCGAGGTCGGGGTGGACGTCACCAGCTTAAACGACCTGCCGGGTGCCGCAGGGCTGAGTGACGTGGCGAAGCTGTTCAGCGAATCGACCACCCGGTTCGTGATCGAGGCGAAGCCGCAGTATGCGGAACAACTGAAGCAGGCGTTCGCCGGGCTGCCGTTCGCCAAAATCGGCACGACCGTCGCGGACCAACGGCTGCGAATCGCCGGGGCGAACGGCGAGTGGCTCGTCTGGGCGAAGCTGAGCGAACTGAAGGAAGCGTGGCAGAAGCCGCTGCGGTGGTGATAGAGAACGCCGACGGATAGCCATCCGTCGGCTTCGCCGTGAACACCAACTCTTCGCGCGACCCGGCGTTTACAATGGTACACGCTGGGTCGCGTCGTTTTCGGAGGGGTCCACATGTTCCGCCTGCTCGCCGCCGTGGTCGTCGGGTTGCTCGCCACACTCACCGCCGTCGCCGCCCCGCCCGCCGCCGTCGATCCGGAGCAGAAGGACGTGGCCGCGATCAACGAGGCCATCGACAAGGGGGTGTCGTACCTCCGCAACACCCGCGACGGGACGAAGCACTGGGAGAGCTACTGGATCGAGCGGTTGACCGACATGGACGGCGGTATCACCGCCCTCGCCACCCTCGCCCTGCTCAACTGCGGGGTGAAGCCGACCGACAAGGACGTGGCCGAGCCGGTCAAGTACCTGCGGAACTTGCCGCCGAAGAAGACGTATGTGGTCGGCCTCATCAACCTGGTGCTGGCCGAAACCCGCGACCCGAAGGAGTTGCCGCGGATCCAGTCGAACGTGGACTGGCTGGTGAAGTCGGCCAAGCGGTCGGGCGGGGGCAAGCTGCTCGGCTGGAGCTACCCGGCGAACGACCTGTCCCGCCCGGACGCCTCGAACACCCAGTACGCCCTGCTCGGGCTGTACGCCGGCAAGGTGGCCGGGGCGAAGATCGACGACCAGATCTGGAAGGACATCCGCGAACTGTACCTGACCACCCTGATGGACGCCGGTAAGGACCGGGCCAGTTGGAGCTACACCGAGGACGACCGCAAAGCCAGCTTCACCATGACGGTGGCCGGGGTGTGCGGGCTGCTCATCGCCCGCATGGGGCTGGAGGACAGCAAGCAGGGGCTGAACCCGGCCACCGGGGTGGCGGCCAACTGCGGCCAGTACCCGGAGAACGACGCCATCCGCAAGGGGATGAACTGGATCGGCGACAACTTCGCGTTCGCCGACGCCGTCGGGCAGAAGTCGCTGTTCTACAACGTGTACGGCATCGAGCGGGTGGGCCGGCTGAGCGGCCAGCGGTTCATCGGGGAGAAGGACTGGTACCGCGACGGGTGCGACTTCCTGGTGCTGAAGAAGACCGGAACCACCCAGCGGGGCGACGGGTCGTGGGCCACCCAGAACGACACCAACTTCCGCGGGGTGGACGTCATCTCCACCTCGTTCGCCCTGCTGTTCCTGTCGAAAGGCCGCAGCCCGGTGCTCATCAGCAAGATGGCGCACGGCCCGTTCACCAAGGGGGCGAAGGGGATGCTGGTCGAGCACGATATGAAGGACGGCATCATCGACTGGAACCGCAAGCACAACGACGCCCGCAACCTGACCGAGTTCGCCAGCCGCGAGCTGTTCCGCAACGTGCAGCTCGGGTGGCAGACCTACGACCCGCGGCGGGTGGAGTTCGGCACGAACGACAAGCTGCTGGCCGAGGTCGGGCTGCTGGTGCAGTCGCCCGTCCTGTACATCACCGGGCACAAGCTGGAAATCCAGACCGACCAGCAGAAGCAGATCCTGAAGAAGTACCTGGAGGAGGGCGGGTTCGTGCTGGCCGAGGCGTGCTGCGGGTCGGACCAGTTCGTGGCGGACTTCCGCCGGCTGGTGGCCGAATTGTTCCCCGAGAGCGAGCTGAAGAAGGTGCCGCCGGAACACGCCGTGTGGCGGTCGCACTTCCTGGTGCCGTCGGCCGAGTTCCCGAAGCTGGAGTGCCTGAACCGCGGGTGTCGCACGGTGCTGGTGTTCAGCCCGGAGCCGCTGGCCGGGTACTGGGAGGAGCGGAAGTACATGCCGGCGGCCGGGCAGCCGGCGGCCGACCGCGGCCAGAAGGCGTTCCAACTGGCGGCCAACGTGATCGCCTACGCCACCGGCAAGGAGCCGCCGAAGCAGCGGCTGGCGCAGAAGAAGATCACCGACGGGAAGGGGAACGAGATCGCCCCGCGGAGCGGGTTCGTGCAGCCGGTGCAGATCCGCCTGGACGAGGCCCCGCCGGCGGACGGGGCGATGCGGGCGCTCATGGGCTACCTGCGGGACTTCGCCCGGCTGGACGTGGTGCTGGAGAAGAAGCCGCTGCCGGCGTCCGACCCGGACCTGTTCAAGTTCAAGTTCCTGTACATGCACGGGCGGAAGGGGTTCGACGTCGACGCCGACGGGATCGAGAACATCAAGGCGAACTTGCAGAGCGGCGGGCTGCTGCTGGCCGACGCCTGCTGCGGCAGCGAGGCGTTCGACGCCGCGTTCCGCAAGTTCATCGAGAAGGTGTTTCCGGAGGCGAAGCTCGAACCGATCCCGACGGACGACCCGTTGTACTCGGAGCGGCTGAACGGGCGGGCGATCGTGACGGTGGAGCGGCGGGAGAAGGTGGCGAACGCCGCGGAGGGGAAAGACGCCGGGTTCGAGAACCTGCCGCCCAAGCTGGAGGGCATCAAGGTGGACGGGCGGTGGGCGGTCATCTACAGCCGGTACGACATCGGTTGCGCATTAGAGGGGCACAAGTCGAGCGACTGCCTGGGGCACAGCCCGGACAGCGCGAAGCGGTTGGCGGCGGCGGCGGTGCTGTACTCGCTGAAACGATGAAAAAGCCACAGGCTTGGAAGCCTGTGGTCGGTACTGTTACTTCACCAGCGCCTTCGCCCACTCCTGCACCGCGTCCGGGGTCAGGCCGTGCGGCAGGCCGAGGGCGTGCAGCGCCGCCAGCACCAGACCCACGTCCACGACGCCGAGCACATACGGCAGCAGCCGGCCGTTCCAGTTCCGCAATCGGGTCAACTTCCGCCCGACCGCCTCGTGCCGGTGCTGTTGGGCGACGTACTTCGCCTCCAGCGCGTCCCGCACCTGCACCTGCCGGCCCAGCTCGTACTGGTTCCGGGCGACGGCCAACGCGTCCACCGACCCGTTGCCCGGCTTCACCTGCAGCTTCTTCGCCGCCGCTTCGGCCGCGTGCGCGGCCGCCACGTACTTCCGCTCGGTGCCGGCCGCCCGCCGGCCGAGCGCCCACTTCACCGACCCCAACCCGGCCAACAACAGGGTGTACAACGGGACCATGCGTGCCCCTCCGCTTGCGATGCGACGACCCCCAGCCCCCGCGGCGTCCGGCCGTTCGACATTCGATGTGTGTGCGGAGAGGACACGTGGTCGAAAAAGTGGGTTCGCAGAAATCGGCGAGCGGGGGGGGGGGGGGG
>CANJKY010000363.1 GCA_947474875.1 Gemmataceae bacterium | reverse complement strand
GGGCGTTGGTTAATGGCGCCACCGGGTGGGGCCCAACCACTCTCAGACACAGACGGCTCCGTAAAATACCCGGGTCATGACGACGCCCCGTTACTTCAAGCGGTTCCGGATGGAGCGGTCGCTCGTTCCGCCGCCGGAGCCGATCGCCCCGTTGCCGGGGTTCCGGCTGGTCGGGTGGAAAGACCACCTGCTCGACCTGCACGCCGACACCCTGTTCCGCAGCTTCGCCGACGACCCGGACGGGAAGGTGTTCCCGAACCTGGCGTCGGTGGACGGCTGCCGGTTCCTGATGCGGGCGGTGTGGGGGCTGCAGGGGTTCTGCCCGGCGGCGTGCTGGCTGGTGGCCGGGCCGGACGGGTACGCCGGGGCGGTGCAGGGGGTGGTGGATTCGGACGGGCTGGGGGCGATCCAGAACCTGGGGGTGACGCCGGACGCCCGCGGGCGGGGGCTGGGGGCGGCGCTGCTGGCGGCGGCGCTCGGCGGGTTCCACCGGGCCGGGGTGCGGTGGTGTTACCTGGAGGTGACGGCCGACAACGACCCGGCCGTGCGGCTATACCGCCGGTTCGGGTTCCGCAAGACGCGGGTGAAATACCACCAGACCAGCCCGGTCGAACCCGCACCCACCGCGGCCGGTGTATAATCAGGGGTTCTGGTGGCACAGGCTTCCAAGCCTGTGTGCCGCACCACAGGCTTGGAAGCCTGTGCCACCGAAAACACAAGGTCCGCCCGTGCCGCAGCAGTTGCACCAGCACACGTTCCCGAACGGTCTCACCCTGCTGGCCGAGCGGATGGAGCACGTCCGGTCGGCCAGCCTGTACTTCATGCTGCCGGCCGGATACGCGCACGAGCCGGCCGACCGCCTCGGCCTGTCCGGGGTTCTGGCCGAGATGATCACCCGCGGGGCCGGGTCGCGGGACAGCCGCGAGTTGGCGAAGGCACTCGACAACATGGGCGCCGACTGCGGAGAGACGGCCGGGCCGTTCAACATCACGCTCTCGGCCGGCACCCTGGCCCGCAACCTGCCGCAGGTGCTGAACATCTACGCCGACGTGGTGCGGAAGCCGTGGCTGCCGGACGACGAACTGGACCCGGCCCGCGACCTGTCGCTGCAAGACCTGCAAGGGCTGGACGACTCCCCGCCGGACCTGTGCCTGCTGGAGCTGAAGCGGCGGTACTACCCGCCGCCGTACAACCGCAACCAGTACGGCACCGCCGACACGCTGACCGCCATCACCCCGACGGACGTGAAGCGGTTCCACGCCGAGCGGTTCCGGCCGAGCGGGGCTATCCTGTCTGTCGCCGGGAACATCGACTGGGCGGCGCTGAAGGACCAGGTCGGCACGCTGTTCGGCGACTGGACCGGCGCGGCGGCCGGGGTGAGCGTGACAACGGATCACCGGCCGACCGGTGGGCACCTCGCCAAGGAAACGAACCAGACGCAGATCACGGTGGCGTACCCGACCGCCCCGTTCACCAGCCCGGACTTCTACCCGGCCCGCGGGGCGATCGGGGTGCTGTCCGGCGGGATGAGCGCGCGGCTGTTCACCGAGGTGCGGGAGAAGCGGGGGCTGTGCTACAGCGTGTCCGCCAGCTACGACCAGGTGAAGGACCGGGCGGCGGTGGTGTGCTACGCCGGGTCGCGGGCGGAGAAGGCGCAGGAGACGCTGGACGTGCTGGTGGGCGAGCTGAAACGGCTGCGGGACGGTATCGCCGACGACGAGGTGGAGCGGGTGCGGGCTGCGCTCAAGACGTCGCTCATCATGCAGCAGGAGTCCACCTCCGCCCGCGCCGGGGCGATGGCGACCGACTGGTTCTACCTGAACCGGGTGCGGCTGATCGACGAGATCCAGACGGCCATCGACGCCCTCACCCCGCCGGCCATCCTGGGGTTCCTCGACCGCTACCCGCCGCAGGACTTCAGCGTGGTGACGCTGGGGCCGAAAGAGTTGAACGTGCCGATGTGACTTGGTGAACCCCGCCCGGCGTTACCTCATCACAAGTTCGACGGCGGAGGTGCATCGATGGCGGAAGCCGACCCGACTCTCGATGCCCTTCGGGCGGCCGTTCAATTGGCGTGTCAGCCGCAGAACGTCGGGCGGATTGTGGCGGGCCGCCAACAGGTACTCGCATGCCCCGCGGCTGGGTACTGGAGCGGATCGAGCGGGTAGCCGCCGAGTCGCTCGTCTTGGCCGACTACTGGGAGTACCGGCGGTTGCTGGAACTAGCCGACCTGCTCGACGCCGGGTGGTGCAACGGCTGGCCCGGTTGGGCTTGAGCAGCAGCGACCCTGACTTACGCGAGGCGGCCGTACAGTATCTGGGGGCCGATCCGGGAGACGATCGTTGCTCAACTTCTGGTGAACCCGGACTGTGAAGATGTCGGTTGGTCCGTTCTTCGCACCGGAGATGCGGCGGCCCGTAGCCAGGGGTGAAGCGAGCGGAGCGAGCGCAACCCCTGGAACCGGCACGAAAGAGAGGGAGTCCCGGAGGGATGACGGAATCCGTCGCCGCTCCGCGGCTCAACGCATTCAGGAATCGCGAACCAGGGGTTTCACCCCTGGCTACGGGCCGCCGCACCTCCGGTGCGAAGAGGCGGGTTCGAGGTCGGTTCCGTAGCCGTGAGCGTGAAACAAAATGGGGGCCTTTGTCGGCCCCTAGTGGCTCCTACTACCCGAACTGCTCGGGGTTCTGAACCGAATCGCAGTCTACCGGAATTCCGGTGGGCTGTCACACCAATAGCGGACGTGCGCGTACATATGCCCTTCCACACCCACCGCCTGCCGACCGGCCTGCAACTAATCGGCGAGACCCTGCCGTCGGCCCGGTCCGTGTCCGTCGGGTTCTTCGTCCGCACCGGGTCGCGGGACGAGGTCGTTGCCGAGTCCGGGGTGTCACACTTCCTCGAACACATGGTGTTCAAGGGCACTCCCCGCCGCACCGCCCTGGACGTGAACCGCGACTTCGACCGCATCGGGGCGAACTACAACGCCTACACCAGCGAGGAGAACACCGTCTACTACGCGGCGGTGCTGCCCGAGTACCTGCCGCAGGCGGTGGACATCCTGGCCGACATCCTGCGACCGAGCCTGCGGGTTGAGGACTTCGACACCGAGAAGCAGGTGATCCTGGAAGAGATCAAGATGTACGAGGACCAGCCGGGGTCCGTCGCCTGGGACCGGGCGAAGGAGGACTACTTCCGCGGGCACCCGCTGGGCAACACCATCCTCGGCACCACCGCCAGCATCACCGCCCTGACGGCCGACCAGATGAGGAGCTACTTCGACCGCCGGTACGTCGCCCCGAACATCCTGGTGGCCGCCGCCGGTCAGTTCGACTGGGACGCCTTCGTGAAACTGGTGGCCGAGAAGACGACCGCCTGGCCGACCGCCGCCGCCCCCCGCACCGGCGTCACCCCGGCGGCCGGCCCCGGCGGGGTGTTCGCCCACCCGAAGGCCGACCTCGCCCAGCAGCACGTCCTCTGCCTGACCACCAGCACGCCGGCCGAGTCGATGCTACGGTACACGGCGTCGGCGGTGGCGGTTGCCATCGGCGACGACTCGGGCAGCCGGCTGTACTGGGACCTGGTGGACAGCGGGCGGGTGGAGAGCGCGTCGTGCGGGGTGGACCAGAGTCAGGGGAGCGGGCTGCTGGCGGCCACGTTCAGTTGCGACCCGGAGCAGGCCGGCGAGAACCTGGAGATCGTGCGGAAGGTGCTGGCCGACGTGCAGCGGGACGGGCTGACGACGGACGAGTTGGAGCAGGCGAAGAACAAGATCGCCTCCCGGCTGGTGCGGTACAGCGAGCGGCCGATGGGCCGGATGCGGACCATCGCCGGCAGTTGGCTGTACTGCGGCGAGTACGCCGACCCGGACGTGGAGCTGAGCCGGTTCGACGCGGTCAGCCCGGCCACCGTCCGCGAGTACCTGGACCAGTACCCGGTGGACGCGATCACCGTGGTCGGGTACGGGCCGGTGGACAAGCTAAATTGAACGGCGTGGCGGTTGCTGCGAGACGATGAGACTCTTCACCTCTCCCCTTGAGGGGGGGGGCGGTCCGGGGAGCGGAGCGACCGGACCGGGAGGGGGGATTTTCAGAACCCCTCACCCGCGCTCGCTCCGCTCGCTTGCCCTCTCCCTCAAGGGGAGAGGGGGAAAACCAGGAAAACACAACCACCCATGCGCATCCTCGTCACCGGCGGGGCCGGGTACATCGGCGGGTTCACCGCCCGCCGGCTGGCCGCCCTCGGGCACCAGGTGGTGGTGTACGACAACCTGTCCGCCGGCCACCGGCCGGGCGTGGTCGGGGCCGAGCTGGTGGTGGCCGACCTGGCCGACACCGCCCGGCTGGACCACGTGTTCGTGTCCAACCGCATCGAGGCGGTCATCCACTTCGCCGCCAGTTGCTACGTCGGCGAGTCCGTCACGCACCCGGCCAAGTACTACCAGAACAACCTGCTGAACGGGGCGAACCTGCTGGAGGCGGTCCGCCGGCACGGGGTCGGCCGGGTGGTGTTCTCCAGCACCTGCGCCACCTACGGCGACCCGGTGAAGCTGCCGCTGGCCGAGGACCACCCGCAGGCTCCGGTGAACCCCTACGGGAACACCAAGCTGGCGTTCGAGTACATGCTCCGCGATTACGCCGGGGCGTACGGGCTGGGGTTCGCCGCCCTGCGGTACTTCAACGCCGCCGGCGCCGCGGCCGACGGCACCCAGGGCGAACACCACGACCCGGAGACGCACCTCATCCCGCTGGTGTTGCAGGTGGCGCTCGGCCAGCGGCCGCACATCAGTGTGTTCGGCACCGACTACCCCACCCCGGACGGCACCTGCGTGCGGGATTACGTCCACGTCGAGGATCTGGCCGAGGCCCATGTGCTGGCGCTGGGGAAGATTACGCCGGGCAGCAAGCTGGCGTACAACGTGGGCACCGGCACCGGGAACAGCGTGCGGGAGGTGATCCGCACCTGCGAACAGGTGACGGGCAAGCCGATCGCCGTGCGGGAGGCCCCGCGGCGGCCGGGCGACCCGCCGGTGCTGGTGGCCGCCGGCGACAAGATCCGCACCGAACTCGGATGGAAGCCGAAATACCCGGATTTGAAGTCGATCGTCGAGACGGCATGGCGGTGGC
>CANJKY010000362.1 GCA_947474875.1 Gemmataceae bacterium | reverse complement strand
TTCCGCTGGTCGGGCCGATCGCCGAACTGCCGCAGTTGGTGGAAGAACTGCACATCGAGCACGTGTTCATTGCCCTGCCGATGAACCGGTACGCCGACTCCAGGCGGGTGTTCGACCTGCTGTCGCAAAGCATCGTGGACGTGCGGCTGGTGGCCGACGTGCCCGCCCTCACGTCGCTGTCGCTCACCACCACTGCCGTCCACGGGATGACGTTCATCGGCCTCCGTGAGAGCCAGTACCACGGGGTGAATGTGGTGGTGAAGCGGTTGATGGACGTGGCCCTGGCGGCGGTCGCGCTGGTGCTGCTCGCCCCGCTCATGCTGCTCGTCGCCGCCCTGGTGAAGCTGACCAGCCGCGGGCCAGTGTTCTACCGACAGGAGCGGTGTTCGCTCGGCGGCGAGCCGTTCCAGATGCTCAAGTTCCGCACCATGCGGGTGAACGCCGAGGCGAACGGGCCGGTGATGACCACCGCCAACGACCCGCGGCGGACACCGGTCGGCGGGTTCCTGCGGGCCACCAACCTGGACGAGCTGCCGCAACTGTTCAACGTGCTGCGGGGGGAGATGAGCCTGGTCGGCCCGCGGCCGGAGCGGCCGGTGTTCGTGCGGAAGTTCCAGAAGACCATCCCGAACTACATGGCCCGACACGCGGTCAAGTGCGGGATGACCGGGTGGGCGCAGGTGAACGGCTGGCGGGGGAACTCGTCGCTGCGGAAGCGGGTGCAGTACGACCTGTACTACATCACCCACTGGAACCCGCTGTTCGACCTGCGGATTTTGTGGCTGACCGTGTGGCACATGCTGTTCGGCCGCCAGCGGCACGCGTACTGACGCCGCTTACGCCTGCTGGTCGCTCACCGCCCCCGCCCGCACCGGCCGGAGCAACACCAGCGTCATCAGCGTGATCAGGGTGAACACCACACTCCCGATCACCACCGCCAACTGGAAGGCGCTGCTCTCGGCGTTCGGGTCGGTCTTCAAATCTCCGCCGAACTTCGACACCCACTTGTCCCAGATCAGGAACACGCACACCCCGTAGGCGACTGTGAACGCCGCCCCGGAGAGCGCGGACAGCACCAGCGTGCCGACGGTGTTGTAAGCCGCTGTGGACATCCGCCAGTGCCCGCATTGGCGGCAGTGGCCGGTGCGGTCGGTGCGGAGGGCGTGGCACTTCGGACAGTACACCGAGGGCATGACCCACTCCTGACGGACAAGGAGGTGCGGAGAACTGTACTCGACCGGAGAGTTGGTATCAAATCATTACCGGACCGCCGCTCCGCGGCTGAAAACAACCCGACCACAACCCATGCCCGCCACCCTCCCGCTCCTGCTGCTCGCGCTGGCCGCCGACCCCCAGCCGAAAGGGTACTCCATCCCGCTCCTTGACCTGGCCGACCAGCGGTACCGGCAGGTGGTGGTGGACCACGAGCCGAAGCAGTACCTCGGCCACCCGACCACCGTGCTGCTCGAAGACGGCAAGACCATCCTGGCCGTGTACCCGAAGGGGCACGGCAAGGGTGCCATTCTGATGAAGCGGAGTACCGACGGCGGGAAGACGTGGAGCGACCGGCTGCCGACGCCCAAGTCGTGGGAGACGTCGCTCGAAACACCGACCATCCACCGGGTGATCGACGCGAAGGGCACGAAACGGCTGGTGCTGTTCTCCGGCATGTACCCGATCCGCAGTTCGATCTCGGAAGACGACGGCAAAACGTGGAGCGAGTTGAAGCCGATCTTCGCCCACGGCGGCATCGTGGCGATGGGGTGTGTCATCAAGCTGACCACGCCGGGCCACTACCGGGCCATGTTCCACGACGACGGCCGCTCCTTCGCCACCGACCCGAAAGAGCGGGTGATTCTCAAGCCCGCGAAGTTCACCCTGTACCAGACGCTCAGCACCGACGGCGGGTTGACGTGGGCTGAACCGGAGGTCATCACGTCGAGTACCGAGTACCACTACTGCGAGCCGGGGGCGGTGCGGTCGCCGGACGGCAAGCAATTGGCCGTGCTGCTGCGGGAGAACAGCCGCAAGCACAACTCCGGGGTCATCTTCAGCACGGACGAGGGGAAGACGTGGACCGACCCGCGGGAAATGCCCGGCGCTCTCACCGGCGACCGGCATACCGCCGCCTACGCCCCGGACGGCCGGCTGGTGGTCACGTTCCGCGACACCACCCTGGAAAGCCCGACCAAGGGCGACTGGGTGGCGTGGATCGGGAAATACGACGACATTGTGACCGGCAAGGAGGGGCAGTACCGGGTGCGGTTGATGGACAACGCGCACGCCTGGGACTGCGCCTACCCCGGCCTGGAGGTGCTGCCCGACGGCACGTTCGTGACGACCACCTACGGGCACTGGTCGAAGGGCCAGCCGCCGTACATCGTGAGCGTGCGGTTCACACTGGCCGAACTCGACGAGCTGGCGAAAGGGAAGAAGTAAGAAGACCGGCACGCGGGTTGCCCCCGGTTCCGCGGAGGCTCGCACCATGCCCGTTATCGTGTCCGCCAAGCTCAACTACGTCAGCGACACCGGCCCCGGTATCCACCGCGTCAAGGCTCGTACCACCTTCCGCTACATCGGCCCGGCTGGGAAACCCCTTCGCGACGTCGACTCCCTTGCCCGCATTGCCGCCCTGGCCATCCCGCCGGCGTGGGCGGACGTGTGGATCTGCCCCACCTGCGACGGGCACATCCAGGCCACCGGCCGGGACGCCCGCGGGCGGAAGCAGTACCGCTACCACGCCCGCTGGCGGCAGGCCCGCGACGGCACCAAGTTCGGCCAACTGGTGGCGTTCGGCAAGGCCCTGCCGAAGCTGCGGCGGCAGGCGGCCGCCGACCTGGCCCGCCCCGGCCTGCCGCGGGAGAAGGTGCTGGCGGCGGTGGTGCGGTTGCTCGACGCCACCAAGCTGCGGGTGGGCAACGCCGAGTACGCACGGACGAACAACTCGTTCGGTTTGAGCACCCTGCTCGACCGACACGTCCAGCCGACGGCCGGCGGGCTGCGGCTGAAGTTCCGCGGCAAGAGCGGGGTGTGGCACGAGCGGCGGGTGACGGACCGCCGGCTGGCGACGGTGGTGAAGCGGTGCCGCGATCTGCCGGGCCAGGACCTGTTCCAGTACCTCGACGACGGCGGCGAGCAGCGGACGATCGGTTCGGCGGACGTGAACGAGTACATCCGGGCGGCGACCGGGGCGGAGTTCACGGCCAAGGTGTTCCGCACCTGGGCGGGCACGGTGGCGGCGGCCGTGCGGCTGGCCGTCGAGCCGGTGCCGGAGACGAAAGCCGCGGCGAAGAGGTCGATGGTGGCGGCGATCCAGGACGTGGCCGCGGAACTGGGCAACACCCCGGCGGTGTGCCGGGCGAGCTACGTCCACCCGGCGGTGCTAACGGCTTTCGAGGCGGGTGAACTACAACTCCCGCCGAAGCGGGTTCGCGGGCTCTCGGCGAACGAGGCGGCGGTACTCGGGTTCCTGCGTCAGGCCGATGGCACCCGGCCCGGCTGAATCAGCCCGCGGGCGGACAGTTCGGGCAGTAGCACGTCCAGGATCAGCCCGATCCATGGGTGATAGTCGTGTAACAAGACCACGTCGCCGAGGCGGACGGCGGCGAGCAGTTCGGCGGCACATTGTCCGGCGTCGTCGGCCGACCTCACCCGCCAGTCCCCGCTGTCCAGGGTCCAGCCCATCGGGGTCAGCCCAAGCCGCCGGCACGCCCACCGCAGCGGCAACGTCCACCGGCCGAGCGGCGGGCGGAACAGCGTCGGCCGTTCACCGATCACTTCCGCCACCGCCTGCTGACACCCGGCCAGTTCGTCGAACGCAGCCCGGAACCCGAACCACTGCGGCTGCGGGTGGGTGAACGTGTGGTTGCCGACGGCATGGCCGGTGCTATGAATGCGACGCACCACGTCGGCCGTGGCCGGCACCCGGTTACCCAACACGAAGAACGTGGCCCGCACGTTGTACCGGTCCAACCGGTTCAGTACGGCGGGGGTGTGGGCCGGGTGTGGGCCGTCGTCGAACGTCAGCCGCACACGGTCCGTCTTCCGGCCGGCCAACCGGCGGAAGAACGGGGTGCGGACGAACCGGGGGGCGGGGAGTGTCATCGGGGTGTCATCATACCGGCGGGCGCGGTCGCCGCCCGGGCCGCCCGTCCGTACCCTGCCGGCAGACGGAGGGCCGCGGATGACCGGGGCGACGATCGGGCCGTGGAAGCTGGGCGACGAGGTCGGCCGCGGGCCGGTCGGGGTGGTGTACCGCGCCACCGACGCCGCCGACCCGGGCCGCACCGCGGCGGTGAAGGTGCTCACCGCCCCGATCACCCGCACCCCCGAGTTCCTCCTCCGCTTCCCGGGGGAGATGCTGCCGCTGCAGCAGTTGCGGCACCCGAACGTGGCCCGGTTCTACGGCAGCGGGGTGCACAGCGGGCTGGGGTATTACGCATCCGAATGGATCGACGGGACGGACCTGGCGGCTCGAATCAAATCGGCCAGGCGGGACGATTCGGCCGGGTGGGTCGCCGCCCTCGGGCTGGCCGCCGAACTCGCCCTCGGGCTGAAGCACGGGCATCACCGCAACACCCTGCACCGCGACCTGAAGCCGACGAACGTGCGGATCACCCCGGACGGCACGGCCAAGCTGACCGACTTCGGGGTGGCGAAGGCGATCAACCTGCCGCCCATGTCGTTCGACCCGGACCCGTTCGGGTCGGCCGGGTTCCTGCCGCCGGAGTACTTCACCGGCCGCCCGCTCACCCGCCGCAGTGACCTGTACTCGCTCGGGTGCGTGCTGTACGCCGTCGTCACCGGCCGCCCGCCGTACACCGCCGGCAGTGTGGCCGAGTTCATGCACAAGCACTGCTACGTGCTGCCCGACCGTCCGGTGCAGTACTGCCCGCGGCTGTCGCCCGAGTTCGACGACCTGATCTGTTCCCTGTTGCAAAAGGACCCGGCCCGCCGCCCGGCGTCCGCCGCGGCCGTGCTGGAGGCGCTCGACCACATCCGCGGGAAGGCGGAGCGGAAGGGGGAGAAGGTGGCGTGGCCGGCCGCGGTGGCGGCGGACGAGCCGGCCGACCTGAGTGACGTGCCGGACGTGGCCGAGTACGATCGCCCCCGCCCGCTCATGTCCCG
>CANJKY010000361.1 GCA_947474875.1 Gemmataceae bacterium | reverse complement strand
TGGCCCGGGGGAACGAGGTGCGGATGGCCGAGGTGCGGATGGCGGTGATCGGCGAGCAGGTGGTGGCGCGGTACCGGGACGTGACCGACCGCGAGCGGGTGCGGTGGAACCGGCGGTCGGCCCGCCGCTGGGCGATCCTCCAGGACCTGGCGGCGGCGGTGGTGGACGAGCTGTCGTCCCCGCGGCCGGTGTGGGCGGTGCAGGTGCGGCGGCTACTCACCGGCGCGGCGGTCGCGTTCGACTCGGTCATCGACCAGGGGGCCGGGCGGACGGTGCTGGTGGCCGGGTTCCACTCGCCCGAACAGAAGGTGGTGGCCGCCTTCCTCGACCGCTGTCAGTACCGCACGCTGGTGGTGGACCACGCGGAGGAGGCGGCCGAACTGTTGGACGATCACCGCGGGGTGGTGCGGGCGGTCGTCCTCGGCCCGCTCGCCCGCCCGTTCGTGCTGTCCGACCTGCGGGCCGATCACCCGAACCTGCCGGCAGTCCTGGTCGGGTGGGAGCGGGGAGCCGGCCGGCTGCCGTACCCGGTGGCGGCGGCCCGGCTGGTCCGCGGGGTGGCGGTGGCGGTCGGGGCCGGGGCCGGGGAGATGGCCCTGGCCGCGTGCGACGAGTGGGACGAGCCGGCGGATTTCTCCGATTCTTAACACACCTCCGTGTCACCTCCGTTTTCACCTGAGAATGGTGCCCGGCGGACCGGCCGTTCACCGCGGCCGCCGGCCGCCCGGCCGCCCGCCGGTGGACAACCGGTCTGGCGAAATCCTAAGATTCGGATGAGACGGGAGTCGAGACTGGTGTAGTCCGCAGTGGAGGCCGTAAGGCCTCCGTTCTCATTTTTCCCTCTCATTCTCCGTGGAGTGGTCGAAATGTTGACCCGTCGTCGTTCGGGGTTCACGCTGATCGAGTTGCTGGTGGTCATCGCCATCATCGCCATCCTCATCGGCTTGCTGCTGCCGGCCGTGCAGAAGGTGCGGGACGCCGCCGCCCGGCTGAAGTGTCAGAACAACATGAAGCAGCTCGGGCTGGCCGTGCACAACTACGAGAGCGCGTTCGGTGGGCTGCCGCCGGGCGTCGTGCAGACCAGCTCAACCGCGTACATCGCCGACCTGATGGACTACGGCACCCAGACGAGCGCCACCACCTGGAGCTACTCGAACCAGAGCTTCTTCTCGGTCATGCTGCCGTACATCGAGCAGGACAACGTGCTGAAGGCGGCCACCGGCGGGTACAACCTGAAACTGAACTGGGACAACGCGGCCAACCAGCCGGCCACCGCCGTCCGCATCCCCACGTTCGAGTGCCCGTCGGTGCCGGGCGAGCACAAGGTGAACCCGAACCCGGTCACCCCCAGCTTCATCCCGGCCACCTCCGACTACTGGCCGGTCACCCGCGGGAACAGCAACGACACGGTGTGGACCGGGCTGGGCCTGGCGTTCCCGGGGGCGGACGGGGTGAACGGGGTGCTGACCGCCAACCGCCGCACCAAGCTGCTGGAGGTGACCGACGGGCTGACCAACACGCTGATGTTGGGCGAGTCCGGGGCGCGGAACGAGGGGTGGGCGGCGGGCAAGAAGTACTCGGACTCGTCGGTGTCCGGGTGGGGCCTCCGCGGGGCGTGGGGGCAGGGGAGCAACAACATCGTGTGCGCCGGCACCCGCGGGCCGGTGACGCCGGGGGTGGCCCCTGCCGGCAAGGTGTCGAACGCCGGCCACCTGCCCGGCGCGCAGACGATCAACGCCTGGAACCAGGGCGAGCTGTACGCCTTCCACTCCGGGGTGTGCAACGTGACTCTGGGCGACGGGTCGGTGCGGACGCTGCGGTCGTCGGTCAGCATGTCGGTGCTGCAGCGGCTGGCCGCCCGCGCCGACGGTGTGCCGGTGAACGCGGACGAGTGAGCCGGAGTGCTTTCACCCTCTCCCCTTGAGGGAGAGGGTAGGCCGGTCCGTCAGGACCGGGCGGGGAGAGGGGTGCTGAAATCACCCCCCTCCCGCGCTCGCCTTCGGCGAGCTTGCCCTCCCCCTCAAGGGGGGAGGGGTTCAAATCAACCCCGGCCGGCGGCCGGGGTTGTTCGTTCCGCCAGCCGCGCCGCCACCTTCACCGCCATCACCAGGCTGCTCTCGTCGGCCACCCCCTGCCCGGCGATGTCGTAGGCGGTGCCGTGGGCCACACTCGTCCGCACGATCGGCAGCCCGGCGGTGACGTTCACCGCCCGCCGCCCGCCGATCAGCTTCATGGCGATGTGCCCGTGGTCGTGGACCATGCACACGACGCCGTTGAACCGCGAGCGGTTGTGCGGCAGGAAGATGGCGTCCGCCGCGATCGGCCCGGTGGCGTCGATCCCTTCCCGCTTCGCCAGTTCCACCGCCGGGGCGATCACCTCCGCCTCCTCGTTCCCGAACAGCCCGCCGTCCGAGGCGTGCGGGTTGAGCGCCGCCACCCCGACGCGGGCCGGCTGGCCGGTCAACTTCGGTACGATGTCGTGCAGCAGCCGGATCTTGTCCAGCACCGACTGAGTGGTGATGTGGTCGAACGTGCTCCGCAGGCTCTGGTGCAGGGTGACGTGCGCCACCGCCAGCGGCAGGTCGTCGTCGTACAGCAGCATGGCGTGCGACTTCGCCCCGGTGCGGTCGGCCAGGATTTCGGTGTGGCCGGGGTAGGGCACCCCCGCCGCGTGCAACCCCTCCTTGTGCAGCGGGCACGTGACGATGCCGTCCGCCCGCCCCGCCAGGCACTCGTCGATGGCGAAGCACAGCCAGTCATACGCCGCCCGTCCGGCTTCAGCCGACACTTCGCCGAGTCGCACCTTCGACAGGTCAGCCGCCGACGGGTTGACGCACGGCATCCCCGCCGGCAGGAACCGCGGGTCGCCGACGACCACCGGCTGGCAATACTCGTGCAGATTTGGCCACGCATTCGCCACGACCTCCGGCCCGATGCCGGCCACGTCGCCCAGGGTGATGAGCAGCTTCGGTTTCATGCCGTCATGCTATCCGCCTCGGCAGTCCGGGTTGCACACTACTCCCGCCTTCGACTACAGTCGCACCGTCATCCCGCCACACCACGGAAGGTGCCGCATGTCGCGTTCCGCGTTCGTCCTCGGGTTCGGTTCGGCCGGGCTGCTCGCCGCCGGCCTGTTCCTCGGCTCCGCCCTCACCCCCCGCCCGGCCGACGCCGGCCCGAAGGCGGAGGCCAAACCGCTGCGGGCCGGGCACGTGTGCCTGAGCGAGCTGATGCGGGAGTACACCAAGTGGCAGGAGCGGACGAAGGAGCTGAACGGCAAGCGGACGGAGGCAGCGAAGAAGCTGACCGCCATGCAGGAGGTGATCGCCGCCGGCGGGCGGCAGGCGGACGCGGCCACCGGGGACGAGAAGACCAAACTGACCAACGCCCTGTTCGAGGCGCGGCGGAAGTTCGAGGACGCCGAGCGGGGGTACCGGGCCGAGTTCGACAAGGACGCGGCCGACCACGTGAAGGAGCTGTACGCGGACATCGCCGGGGTCATCCGCAAGCTGGCCGACGAGTACGGGCTGGATGTGGTGTACGGCTACCCCGGCCACCCGGAGCGGGTGATGGCGCAGCACCGCGGGAGCGAGCACGTGGCGATCGAGATGCTCCTCCGCCCGCCGGCCATGCTGCCGCTGTACCTGCGGGACTCGGCCGACCTGACCGAGGAGGCGGTGGGCCGGCTGAACGCGAAGCACGACCGCGAGAAGTGAGAGGGGCAACCAAAGCCCACGGACGGCCGTCCGTGGGCTTTCTCAACTCACACCCGCTCGACCACCTCGCCCGGTTCGTACCGCACCTTCTTCAGCCCGGCGTAGGCGTCGTCCGCCGCCCGGTACCCGGCCGTCGCCACCACCCGGCTGGCGTACCCCTTCGCCCCCAGCCCGAGCACCTCGTCGTACTTCTCCGGCACGAACCCCTCCATCGGGCAGGTGTCCACCCCGAGCACCGCCGCGGTGGTGAGGAACACCCCCAGGGCGATGAACACCTGCCGGCTCATCCACACGTCGACCTGCTCGGCCGGGGTGCGGGTGAGCGACCCGGCCATCATCTTGTGGTACCCGGCCAGCGTCTCGACATGCACCTCCCGCACCTGGCTGGTGCGGGCGATCAGCCGGTCGGCGTCGGCCGCGGTCATCTCCTTCTTGACGGCGAACACCACCAGGTGCGAGGCGTCCACCACCTGCCGCTGCCCCCACGAGTGCGGCAGCAGTTGCTCGCGGACGGCCGGCGTCTCGACGACGAAGAACTTCCACGGCTGGAGGCCGTAGCTGGACGGGGAGAGCACGAGCGACTGTTCGAGGGCGGCCCAGGTGGGGGCCGGGATCTTCTTCGTCGGGTCGAACTTCTTGACCGCGTACCGCCAGTTCAGGGCGGCGACGGCGGCGTCCGGGGACAGCGGGCTCATCGGGGCTCCGGGATGGGAATCGGTCACACGCCGATTGATAGGCGGAGAGGATGCCGGAGACTACCGGCAATGGGCGTTGGGCTTACTCCTCACGACGGCGGAAGTCGGGACCCGGCCGTCCGGGTCGGGCGTATCGTGACGGGACGTTTATGTTGTTTTCTCGTTGCAGCGTGGTACCATAAGGCGAATTCCCGCAATCACCCGGAAGTTGTACAGGGAGCGGCCCTCGCCGCCCGGGCGGTCGTTCCCGTTCCGGCTCAGGCCTGACTTCGAGGAGCCTTCGTGAGCGAGCCAGCGCGATTCACCTGCGGGGTCGAGTACGAACAGCCCGGCCCGGTGTGCGTCCTCACCCTGGGCGGCATGCTGGAGGTCGATTACGTCGACCAGTTCGAGGCCGTCGTCGAAAAGGAACTCCGGGCCGGGACGAAGCGGTTCGTCATCGACCTGGGTCAGCTCAATTACGTCGGCAGCCTCGGGCTGCGGGTCATCGTCTCGCTACACCGGAAGGTGAAGGGGGACGGGGCGGTGATCGCGTTCAACCCGACCCCGGCGGTGCAAACCGTGCTGGACATCGTCAAGCTCGGGCAGGTGCTCCGCATCCTGCCCACCCGGGCGGACGCCATAGACGCGGTCCGGAATTAGCCGCGGCCGGGTCGCTCCAGGCTGCTCAGTTGCACCTGTTTCACATCTCTGCGGTGACTTCGCGACCAGCCGACAGGCGTCCCGGG